>JBAVEE010000653.1:0-1847 GCA_049587575.1 Bradyrhizobium sp. | reverse complement strand
ATGTGAGGGTTATGCTGAATAAGCATTGCGATGCGCGCATGCAACATTTCGGTGCGCGTGGGTCCCGGGGCGTGCGCCGGGAATTTGCACGGCGACGCGTGGCGCGAATACACTGGCGCGGACGCGGGCGTCGTATAATGGTAATACCCAAGCTTCCCAAGCTTGAGCCGTGGGTTCGATTCCCATCGCCCGCTCCACTCCCCGAGCCCGGCTTTTAACGAGCGTCGTTCGCAGAACGTTTGGCGCGGCCCGGCCGCGAGCGACATGCGCTGACTTCTGCCAGTACCGGCTCTCGATTCACACGCCGCGTCGCCGCCTACCGCGCGCTGAGCCGAACAACGGGCGAACCCTTCGAACGAACAGGGGCCTTGCGCACGTGGGGTACCAACGAACGGAAGTGGCGGGCCGCCTGGGCCTGGACGGCGAGATCGAAACTTCGGTAGGAACGAACCAAGGTCCGGCCGAACTTCGTGAGGGTTGCGCCGCCACCGTGCCGCCCCCCTGTTGCCGTAATCACGACCGGCACTTTGAACGAACTGTTCAGACTCTCCAGCAACTGCCATGCGCGCTTGTAGCTCATCTTGAGATCGCGCGCGGCCTGCGACAGAGATCCGCATTCGGCAATGTGTTCCAGCAACGCGACTTTGCCCGGTCCCACTGCCTCGTGGGGGCCGAGATCCAAACGAAATCGCACAGTAGGTTTCGGCATGACGGCCTCCGCCGCCGATGTTACCGCGCTCGCCACGGTGCGCATACTGTCGCCGCGCCGGTGCCGACCGTGGCTGACGGACCCGCCCGCAGAGCTTCGCGTTCCTTCTCCATATCGTTATAGCCAATCGGATATGACGATGGCAGAATCGGTGTGGGCCGGCGGGCCGAAAGAGCAATGACAGGGGAACAATAAGCGATGAATTACAAAAGCCGCCGCACTTGGCTGAATACTGCCGGTTGGGTGACGCTGTTGACGGCAGCCGCAATTGGACGAGTGGCCCTGGCGGACGATGCTCCAACAGATCAGGCCGGCGGCAAAACGTGGGTGGACGGGTGGTTTGCCACGTCGGACGCGGCCAAGGAGGCGCAGCCCCACTGGATGACCCCTGTCGTGACGGTGACGCCGCGGCTGGAGCAGGAATATCGCTCTGACCAGAACTGGCAAAATCGCCAGGCGTCGGTCGATCTCACCAGCTACGGCGGCGGCAAGGGCCTGGAGCTGATTCCGACGGCGAACACGGAGTTGATCATCGGCATGCCGGCCTACCAGACACGGACGACGCCGACCGGGCAGGCCGGCGGCTGGGCGGATGAATCGCTGTTATTGAAGTATCGGTTCGCCTCCGCCAACGAGGAGCAAGGCAACTACATCGTGACGGGATTCATGGCCGTCAGCCTGCCCACCGGCAGCACGATCTTTACGAACCGCTACGCGATCGTGACGCCGACGATCGCGGCCGGGAAGGGCTGGGGCACGCGCGCCGCCGGGTTTGACGTCCAATCGACCCTGGGGGTCGGCATCCCCACCGGCGACAAGAAGACGCTCGGCATAGCGACCGCTTGGAACACGGCATTGCAGCTGCATCTCTTCGATAAGCTCTGGCCCAAGATTGAAGCGAACTACACGTACTACACAGATGGCCCACACGACGGAAAGAGCCAATTTGCCGTGACGGGGGGGCATTGGCCTCGGGCGCTTCCAAGTGACGCGGCGCGTCCAGCTGGTCGTTGGCGGCGGCTACCAGAAGGCGGTCAGCAGCTTCCACACCTTCAGTCATGCATGGGTAATGACCGTGAGAGCCGGTTTCTGACCTTGCTTCAACAGCCCCCGGGTGTCGACACGGGCGCGCCTCCGA
>JBAVEE010000652.1:0-1629 GCA_049587575.1 Bradyrhizobium sp. | reverse complement strand
CGCCTATCCGCGGCTGTCGCACCGCTATTATCAGCTCAAGGCAGGCTGGTTCAAAAAGAAGAAACTCGCGCACTGGGATCGCAACGCGCCGCTGCCGTTTGCGGCCACCGGCACCATCGCCTGGCCCGAGGCCAAGAACATGGTGCTGACGGCCTACCGCGGATTTTCGCCGGAAATGGCCAATATCGCCGAGCGGTTTTTCAGCGATCGCTGGATCGACGCGCCGGTGCGGCCAGGCAAGGCGCCCGGCGCCTTCTCGCACCCGACCACGCCGTCGGCGCACCCTTATGTGCTGATGAACTATCAGGGCAAGCCGCGCGACGTGATGACGCTCGCCCACGAACTCGGCCATGGCGTGCATCAGGTGCTGGCGGCGAAGAACGGCGCGCTGATGGCGCCGACACCGCTGACATTGGCGGAAACCGCCAGCGTGTTCGGCGAGATGCTGACCTTCAGGCGGCTGTTGGGAGAGACCAGCAGCATCAAACAGCGGCAGGCGCTGCTTGCCGGCAAGGTCGAGGACATGATCAACACCGTGGTGCGGCAGATCGCGTTCTATACCTTCGAGCGCGCCATCCATACCGAGCGGAAGAACGGCGAGTTGACCGCCGAACGCATCGGCGAGATCTGGCTCAGCGTGCAGGGCGAGAGCCTCGGGCCCGCGATCGATATCCGGCCGGGCTATGAGAACTTCTGGATGTACATTCCGCACTTCATCCATTCGCCGTTCTACGTTTACGCCTATGCCTTCGGCGATTGCCTCGTGAACTCGCTCTACGCGGTCTACGAAAACGCGCAAGAAGGCTTTGCCGAACGCTATCTGGCGATGCTTTCCGCCGGCGGCACCAAGCATTATTCCGAACTGCTCAAGCCGTTCGGGCTCGATGCCAGGGATCCCAAATTCTGGGACGGCGGGCTGTCGGTGATCGCGGGCATGATCGACGAACTGGAGGCGATGGGTTGAGCCGACGCGGGACGTAAAACATTTGTTGAACGGGATGCGATTTTCTGTTATACGTTTTGTATAATGGAGTTTGCGGCATGAACGAAATACCTCGAAATACCGCTGAGGGTGAATTCATCCAGATCAAGAAGATCGGCAATTCGCTCGGTCTCATATTGTCGAAGGATCTTCTCGCTCGGCTCAAGCTGAAGGAAGGCGACAAGCTCCACATCGTCGAGCAGACCGAGCGCGGCATCAAGCTCTCGCCGTATAACCCGAAGCACGCCAAGGCGATGGAAATCGCCCGGCGTTCGTTCAGCACCTATGCCGATACCTACAAGGCTCTTGCAAAATGAAGGAGCCGATCTGGCTGGATGTGGAGATCATGGTTGATCTCCATGCCGAGCAGCTTGCTCTGTTCGGAGGCCCTGACGGTATTCGCGACCAAGGCATGCTGGAATCCGCACTCGGCCGTCCCATCAATAAATTTACTTACGGCGAAACCGACCTTGCTGCACTTGCAGCAGCCTATGCGTTCGGCATTGCCCGGAACCATCCGTTCGTCGATGGCAACAAGCGCGCTGCCTTTGGCGCGATCATCGTTTTTCTAGGCCTCAACGACGTCGATTTTCTGGTTCCGCCGGAAAGCGCGACCGCAATGATTCTCGCGCTCGCAGCGGGAGAGG
>JBAVEE010000651.1:0-3970 GCA_049587575.1 Bradyrhizobium sp. | reverse complement strand
AGCTCGATGCGCTCCCGCGCGGTCAGCTTGCCGCGGGCGTGCTGCGCCTCGATGCGCTTCTCGCCGCCGCCGAGCCGCGCGCCCGCGCGCCGTTCCTCGAGGGTATCCAGGATATCTTTCATGTCTTAATTCCCGCCCGATTTGGGAGGGGTTCTAACACGGCATTTTGCCGGCGGGAAACGCCCTTCCCGGCCGCTGGCAGCCCTGCCCGGCGCGCGATATATCCGGGTATTCAACCGGGAGCAAAGCCAATGGCCGATACCACGAGCCAACCGACCGCGGGCACCGTGTCAGGCGGACTGCGGACGCTGCTCCGCCTCGAGGGGCTGACGCTGTTTGTCGGGATGACGCTGTTATACGCGGTCTGGGGCGGATCCTGGTGGATCTTCGCGGTCTTGTTCCTGGCGCCCGACCTCAGCTTCCTGGGCTATCTCGCGGGTCCGAGGGCCGGGGCCGTCGTCTACAACGCCGCGCACGGCTACATGGCGCCGATGGCGCTGATGACGTCGGGATTGGCACTGGCCTCGCCGCTAACGCTCTCGATCGCGATGATCTGGCTGGCGCATATCGGGTTCGACCGCGCGCTCGGCTACGGCCTGAAATACGCGGCCGGATTTGGCTTCACCCATCTCGGCCGCATCGGCAGGGACGCCAAGACGGGCGCGGTTTGACACCGGCCTCGCCGGTTGTTCTATTCCCGCGCGACATTTCGGCGACGATCGGGAATCGGGGGATGCGATGCAAATCGGCATGCTCGCGGCGATGGCAGCCTGGATCATCTGCACCGGGCTTCTGCCGGCCGCGACCGAAACCAATGCGCAGCCGATGCCGAAGGAGATCGCCGCGCGGGTCGAACTCCATGCGATTCCCACGCTGACCCTTTCGGACCAGCAATTCCTGAACGGCGATGCCAACGGCAAGCCGGTCACCGTCGCCGGCGAATTCCGCATCGCCCAGGGGACCGGGCGGCTCCCCGTCGTGGTGCTGATGCACGGCTCGAGCGGCGTCGGCCCCAATATCGAGCCGTGGGTGCATCAGTTCAATGCGATGGGGATTTCGACCTTTGTGATCGACGGCTTTTCGGGGCGCGGTCTGACAGCGGTCGGCCCCAACCAGGCGCTGCTCGGCCGCCTCAACCTGATCCTCGATATCTACCGCTCGCTCGACATTCTCGCCAAACATCCGCGCGTCGACCCCGACCGCATCGTGCTGATGGGATTTTCCCGCGGCGGACAGGCCGCGCTATATGCGAGCCTCGATCGCTTCAACAGGCTCTGGAACAAATCCGGCGTGCAGTTCGCCGGCTACATTCCCTTCTACCCGGATTGCTCGACGAGCTACGCCACCGACACCGAGGTTGCGGCCCGCCCGATCCGAATCTTTCACGGCACGCCGGATGATTATAACCCGGTCGCCAGCTGCAAGGCCTATGTGGCGCGGCTGCAGCACGCCGGGCGCGATGTGGTGCTGACGGAATATCCGGACTCGCAGCACGCGTTCGATATCGGCCTGCTTGGCGTCTCCGGCATGGTGGTGTCCCCCAATGCCCAGACCGCGCGCAACTGCCACCTCAGGGAAGGCGAAGGCGGCGTGCTGATGAATGCCGACACGCAAACGCCGTTCACCTACAAGGATGCCTGTATCGAGCTTAACCCCCATGTCGGCGGCAATCCCGCCACGGCCGAGCAAGCGCGCAAGGCGGTGAGCGACTTTTTGCGGGTGTTGTTCAGGCTGGGGTGAGATCGTTGAAGTGCACTGAGATTTCGATGTCATTGCGAGCGAAGCGAAACAATCCATAGCCGGGCATAGTAACGATGGATTGCTTCGTCGCGGAGCCTGTCATCGGGCGCGCATTCGCGCGACCCGTTGGCTTCTCGCAATGACGACGCCGCCTACTTCTCCCCGACCTTGAACGGCGGCTCCTTGCCTGGCGGCACGGTCTCCTCCGCCATTGCGAGCAGCATGGCCACCATGACGTAATTGCCCGCCACGCCCGTCAGGTCCACGATCTGCTGGTCGTTGAACAATTTCTTCGCCCGCGCATAGGTCTCGTCGGAAACCTTTTGGGTGGTGGTCAGCTCGGTCACAAAATCGTACACGACGGCCTCATCCTCGGCCATATTCGCGGGCCGCTTGCCCGCCTTCAGCTCGGCGATGATATCGGCATGGAGACCGGCTTTCGCCGCCAGCGGGGCGTGCGCAAACCATTCGACCTGCGACCGCCATTGCCGCCCGATGATCAGGATCGCGAACTCGTTGAGCTTGGTCGGGACGGACGTTTCCCAGCGCAGATAGTGAAACAGGTCGAACAGCCGCTGCCCGAGCACCGGACTGCGTATCATCGGGTTGTACGGCCCGCCGAGGCCGACGCTGGAAACCTTCATGATCTGCTCGCCGAGCGGCTTTTGCGCGTCGTTGAGCTGGTCCATGGTCAATTGCGGAAAGCGCGGCTCCCTGCCGGTCGCAGGGCCCGCGAACATCGCGGCGGCGGCCCAGCCGCCGGCCGCGGCGATCGCGAGCGATGATAAGAAGACTGCAGATTTCATGACTTCCTCCGGGCGTTTCTTGTCGGTCCCGGATGCTAATCCAGCCGCGTCGCCCGCGCCAGCGCGACCGCGACCGCTGCTAGCGAATTCGTCCCGACAGCCGCAGCACGAAGATCAGCACTTCCGCCACCGCCTTGTAGAGCTCCGCCGGAATCTCGTCGCCGAGCTCGACATTGGAGAGCGCGCCGGCCAGCACCTCGTTCTCCTCGATCGGGATGTTGTTGGCCTTGGCGACCTCGATGATCTTGCGACCGATGCTTCCCCTGCCCTTGGCTACAACGCGAGGCGCACCCGTCCTGTCGTAGTGCAGCGCCACCGCGATCTGGTTTTTTGCTTTCACGCTCATAACGCGCGGTCCAGAAAATGCCCCGCGGGCGCCGAGGCCGGCTGCACCGGCGCGCCGTCACGGACCACGATATCGCCGGGCTGCAACTCGGCGCGGCTCAGCGCCTGGCTGAGATGCGACACGCCGGCGCGCAATTGCGCCGCGGTCGCGGGCCGCTCCGCCCACATCCGAACCGAAGTCCGCTCCCCGCTCAGCGATACCTGCGCATGCACGGGCCCGGCGGGTTCGACGTCGAGCGAGAACCGCGCCCGCCACACCTGCTGGGCGGCGCCCGCCTCGCGACCGCCTCCGTCGCGCGAGATTTCGAATTGCGCCATCGCGGTGCCCTGCGCCGTGGCGAACGGAATTTCGAAATTCCACCTGGGCACCGAGGGATCGAGCCTGCCCGCGGTCGTATCGGTCTGGCCGGGCAATGAGGCGACCTGCAACAGCGTCTGCCGCGCGATTCCGCCGTCGGTGTCGGTGAGCAAATGCTGCAGCGTCGCTTCAACCGGCGCATGCGCTACGAGCGTCGCGGACATCACCGGCTGCGCCGACGGCAATGCGCCATTGATCGGCGGCGGCGGCAGGTTGGTGCGCGCAAATTCAGGGTCATCGATCGCCGGCGTGCGCGCGCCGGTCACCGCCGGCATCAGCGACAGCATCTCGCTGTTTTCGAACCCAAGGCCGGACGGACTCCCTGCTCCGGACGGACCGGCCTGGAGCGCCTCCTGCAACAGATTGAGGGCGGCGCTGCTTGCAGCAGCCCGCGCTGCGGCGTCCGCCGGCGTCGATGCGGGCGGGAGAATCTGGTTTGCGGCAGCCAGGTCGAAAATTTCCTGGGCGATCGCAAGCGGCGCATTTTGGGTCGAAGCCGCCGGCGCGGCGGTCGCCGACGCGAGCAGCGGCGCGATCGCGGGCGATGCGATCGCCGGCGTTTCCGGCCCGGCCATGATGATGACCGGCTGCAGCGATATTTGAACGGACGGCGGTCCGGCCTGCGCCAGCGCCGCGGTTGCCGGCGTCGTCCCCTGCTGGACCACCGTTGCTGCCGTGGGCCCCGGTGGCGTCGTGCCGGGTTGCGCCGCCACTTCCACGG
>JBAVEE010000650.1:0-4960 GCA_049587575.1 Bradyrhizobium sp. | reverse complement strand
CCTCAGGGGTATCGAAGTCGACATCCTCAAGGACGGCAGTCTTGATTTGCCCGACTCAAGCCTGGCGAAGCTTGATATTGTTGTGGCCGCGGTGCATTCGCATTTCGATCTGCCGAGAAAGGCGCAGACCGAGCGCGTCATCCGCGCCCTGGAGAACCGCCACCTGTCCATTCTGGCGCATCCGACGGGACGATTAATCGGCGAGCGCGAGCCTTACGACATCGACATGGACCTCGTGATTTCGGCCGCACGGAAGGCCGGTTGCTATCTCGAAATCAATGCGGAACCCGATCGCCTGGATCTGAACGATCTTCATGCTTACGCGGCGAAGCTCGCCGGGGTAAAGCTGGCGGTCTCGACCGATGCGCACTCGGTCGACGCTTTCCAGTACATGCGGTTCGGGATTGATCAGGCACGGCGTGGCTGGCTCACGGCAAGCGACGTGCTGAATACAAGGCCGCTTGCCGAATTGCGCAAGCTGCTGAAGCGGTGACCCCTCCCATTGTTATTGCGCGGCTGCGGCGGCCGGCGTGCTCGTTTTCTCCAGGGCCTCCGCGATGGCGTCATCGACCCGCTCGAGCCAGATGAACTCCAGTCTATCGCGGGCGCCCTTTGGAATCTCGTCGAAGTCGCGCTTGTTCCGGGCCGGCAACATGACGCGGGTCAGGCCTGCGGCGGCGGCCGCGACGACTTTTTCCTTGATGCCCCCAACCGGGAGCACCAAGCCCCGCAACGAGATTTCGCCGGTCATGGCGGTATTGCTTCTGACCGTGCGATCCGTGAGCAGGGAGGTGAGGGCGGTAAACATCGCGACGCCGGCACTCGGTCCGTCCTTTGGCGTGGCGCCCGCGGGTACGTGGACGTGGATGTCGCTCTTCTCAAACAGCGAAGGATCGATTCCGAGCTGAGAAGCGCGGCTCTTTACCAGCGTCAGGGCGGCCTGCGCGCTTTCGCGCATCACCTCGCCGAGCTGGCCGGTCAGGATCAGGGCCCCTTTGCCGGGCGTGCGCGTCGCTTCGATGAAGAGAATGTCGCCGCCGACCGGCGTCCAGGCGAGGCCGGTTGCAACACCGGGAACACTGGTGCGCATGGCGATTTCGCTTTCGAACCGCGGCTGGCCGAGGACGGCCGTGATATCCTCGGTGGTCAGAACAGCCCGGCTTGCGCTGCCATCCGCGATCCGGACGGCTACATTGCGGAAGGCCTTGCCGATCTCGCGTTCCAGATTGCGAACGCCGGCCTCGCGCGTATATCCCTTGATGATCAGCCTCAGCGCCTCGGGGTCGATCTCGGCCTGCTCCGATTTCAGGCCGTTGGCCTCGAGCTGGCGGCGGACCAAATAGCGCCGCGCGATCTCGAGCTTCTCGTCCTCCGTATAGCCGGCCAGACTAATGATCTCCATTCGGTCCATCAGCGGGCCCGGAATGGTGTCGAGCATATTGGCAGTGGCCAGGAACACGATCCGCGAGAGATCGAACGGCACCCCGAGGTAGTTGTCGCGGAAGGTCGAATTCTGCTCGGGATCGAGCACCTCAAGCATCGCGGCTGAAGGGTCGCCTTGAATTCCGCGCCCCATCTTGTCGATCTCGTCGAGCATCATGACGCAATTGCGTGCTCCTGCTTTCTTGATCGCCTGTATGATATTGCCGGGTAGCGCGCCGATATAGGTGCGTCTGTGGCCGCGGATTTCCGCCTCATCATGAACGCCGCCCAGACTGACCCGCACGAATGGCCGCCCCATCGCGCGGGCAATGGACTGCCCCAACGAGGTCTTGCCGACGCCGGGCGGGCCGACGAAACACAGAATTGGCGCCTTGCCCTCCGGTGCCAGTTTGCGGACCGCGAGGTATTCGATGATTCGGCTCTTGATCTTCTCCAGGCCGTAATGATCCTCGTCGAGAATCCGCCTCGCCTCGGCGATGTCGATCGGCTTCTCTTCCGGCAGGCTCCATGGGAGCTCGATCAGCCAGTCGAGGTAGCTCCGAATCATGCCGGCTTCGGCCGCGCCCTCCGGCATGCGCTCATAGCGGCGAGCTTCCTTTCGCGCCTGGCTTTCCGCCTCGGGCGGCATTTTGGCCTTTGCGATGGCCTCGTTCAGCTCGGCGACCTCCTGCGTCTTTCCGTCGCCTTCTCCAAGCTGGCGCTGAATCGTCGCCATCTGCTCCCGCAGGATCGCCTCTCGCTGGCGCTCGTCGAAAGTCGCCTTTGTCCGTTGCCCGATCTCATTGCTCAGCCGAAGCACCTCGATACGCTCGGCCAGATGTCGTGAAACCTTTTCCATGCGAAGCGCGAGGTCGACCGTCTCAAGGATTTCCTGCTTCTCCGGCGGCTTGATATCCATGTAGGACGTCGCAAGGTCGGCCAGTGTCGAGGGCGAGGTGGTGCCTTGCAGGACTGCAATCAATTCCTGCGGAGCCTGCGGCAGCAGTTCTGCAGCTTCGATCGCCTGTCGCTGCAGATTCAGGAACCGGGCCTCGATTTCCGGCGAGCTCGTCGTGGGTTCCGGTATGTGAAGAACCCGGGCCGCCAGAAACGGGGTGCCCGGAAGGTAATCAAGCACTCGGATGCGCTGCACGCCCTGGCAGACCAGGTGATGACTGTCGTCGGGTCCGGTAATGTAGCGCACGATATTGGCCATGGTACCGACGCGATACAGGTCATCGGGCCCTGGTTCGCTCAACTCGGGATCGCGCTGGAGCAGAATCCCGATCGGCCGCTGTTCGCGCACGGCCTGCTGTGCGGCTGCGATCGATTTCGGCCGCCCGATCGTGATCGGCATGACGACGCCGGGAAACAGCACCGTGTTGCGCACCGGCACAATGATGAGAGCGTCTCCTGGAATCGGCGCCGGTTGATCAGGGGACGGGGTGGTAGCGGGGGCCGATATGGTCGTTTCATTGGCCGACGACATGCGACATCTCCTCAGTTGGACTTGGCGAGGCGCAAGCCGACGCAACCGTTCGCGGCGAACCGGGTTATGGTGTAGCGGCCCGTTGGCAGGGCGATGCGACGCTCGAACCGCCCCTGCGGCAGTTCGAGACGCAGGATGCGGGCGTTGCGGAGTTCCGCAGGCAGAACGCGGTGTCCGCTGACCACGAGTGTGCCCCCGTCGATCATGGCTTCGACCTCATCAGGATCGACGCCCGGCAAAGCAATCAGGATCAAAACCTCACGATCGGTCTCCAGCACATCGATGGGGGGTTCCCAGCTTGGCTCGCGCGTCGGCTGCAAAGTCAGGAACTGCTGGTGCAAGCGCTCGGCGCGGGCAAGTGCCTCGATGGCATTGGACAGCATCCAGTTGATGGGATCTTTGTCCGACATGCGTTTCTCCCGTCACAAAGCGGCGATGCTGAAAGCCCCGCTTCTCAGCCACCGGAACCCGGCGAAGCCCAGCTTGGCACCATCAGTATCCATAGGAGGTCGCGTATCGAATCAATTGATCGGAATCAAGCGGGCGCGGCGTTCGAAAAGCTCCGCAAATGAGCGCCCGTGATTGGGCAGGTGGTTGATTGCGCGAGTTCCCGACCGGCCGATATTGACCCAAATCAAGCACCGATTGCGCCCGATATCTACAAAAGACCGGTGAGGAGAGGAGCGATGTATCATCATATACTCATTCCCACCGACGGATCGCCATTGTCGACGGTTGCAGTCGAACACAGCATGGATTTTGCAAGAGATGCCGACGCCCAGGTAACCGTGCTGACGGTTGTGAGTCCATTTCATGTATTTTCCGCTGATGCCAACGAGCTTGCGGATACGCGCGCCAGCTATGAACGGCGGGCACGAACGCAGGCGGCGGAAATCCTGACGGACGCACAACTCAAGGCCAAGGCGCGCGGCGTGCGATGCGATGTGGTTCAGCTCGAGAGTGATTCTCCACACGATGCGATCATCAGCACGGCCGATAAAAACGGCTGTGACCTGATCGCGATGGCCTCGCATGGCCGACGCGGCGTCGCAGCCATCGTCCTGGGAAGTGAGACGTTGAAGGTGCTGACCCATTCCAAGATACCAGTTCTCGTCTATAGGTGAACGCGAAGGGATGTCGCCATGCGTCAGTCAGACGACGAACCGCCTCGGAACAAGCGGAGTTCCTATACGGAACAGACCAATGAGGCTCCGAAACTGCTGGAAGACGAGCCGGCGGAGGTGGAGCGCGAACTCCCCGCCGGGGATAATTCATCGGTAGAGCGTACCGAGCCCCATGATCGGCCTGCTTCGCCCTTGTTCGAAGATTGAGGCGCGCCGCGATGGAAAATCAGATTTGGCAGCCTTCCGCGGTCGCTCCGATTGCAGGTCGACATCTGAGGCTGTTCGCCTTGAAGGGAACGGAAAATCTCGGGCGGGATATCGGCAAGCTGCTGGCGCACCCTCTGAGTGCGCATGAAGAGCGGGATTTCGAGGATGGCGAGCACAAGGCAAGACCACTCGATCCCGTTGGCGGCGCCGACGTCTACGTGACCCATAGCCTTCACGGTGGGCCTGACCAAAGCGCCAACGACAAGCTCTGCCGGCTGCTGTTTTTCATCGGCGCGCTGAAAGACGCCGGCGCCAGGCGCGTAACCGCCGTCGTACCTTACCTCTGCTATGCGCGAAAAGATCGCCGTACCAAGGCGAACGATCCCGTAACGACGCGTTATGTCGCGGCACTATTCGAGGCGGTCGGCTGCGATGCCGTCATCACCCTCGAGGTGCACAACGAGGCCGCCTTCGAAAATGCCTTTCGCTGCCGCGCCGTGGCGCTGACAGCGGCTCCGTTGCTGATTGATGCGATCAGGACGGTTGTCGGTAACGAACCCCTTTGCGTGATCTCGCCGGATCTGGGAGGCGGAAAGCGCGCGGACCTGTTGAGGGAAGCACTGGAGACGGCCTTGGGCCGGCCAATCGGCAAGGCTTTTGCAGAAAAGCACCGCAGCGCCGGAGTTGTTTCGGGCGACCTGTTCGTGGGCGACGTCGC
>JBAVEE010000649.1:0-2360 GCA_049587575.1 Bradyrhizobium sp. | reverse complement strand
GGGGACACACGTCGCGACGGCGACCTGCAGATCGTGACGCGCACCGATGCGCGCGCGATCCTCGGCCTGCCGGCGGCGATCGACCGCGCCGGCGCCATGATCGAGGCCGGCGCCGACGTGACCTTCGTCGAGGCCCCCACTTCGGCCGGGGAATTGGCAGAAATCGCCGGTGCCCTTTCCGTGCCACAGGTCGCCAACATGGTGTTCGGCGGTCGCACCCCGGAGTTGGGACAGGAAAAATTTGCCGAACTTGGCTTCGGCTGCGTGCTCTATGCGAACGCTGCCTTGCAGGCGGCGCTCAAGGCCTCCCATGATGTGTTGGCAGCGCTGAAACGGGAGGGCTCGCTCGTCTCCGTGGCCGACCGACTGGCTGGTTTCGACGTCCGGCAGCAGGCCGTCGCGAAGCCGAAATACGATGAACTCGAGCGCCGCTATCGTCTATGATGGCACAGCCCAGGGCCGAGCCTTTCGATCGGCAATTTTGAACGCATCGATCTGCTCGCGGAATGAATCAGTGACGTCAAAATCGTCCCAGCCGTTCAGTAGGCGGGTTCGGCGGGCAGGATCGATCTTAAACTGACATCGAAGTTCGCCGCATAGAATTGATTGCGATTCGAGATCCACTGTAACTGCCAATGTCGGTTCGCTGGTCAGGGTAGCCACCAACGCGCCGACCTCGGCCTCGCCCGCCACCGCGGTGAGCAATCCATTTTTAGCCGCGTTCTGCGAAAAAATATCACCGAACGACGGCGCAATAACACACCGGATACCATGGTCATAAAGTGCATAGACCGCGGCCTCGCGCGAGGAGCCGCCGCCAAAGTTGCGCCCGCTCACAATAATCTTCGCATCACGCCAAGAGGGCCGGTTGAGAGGGAAGTCCGGACGCTCGCCGTCGTTCGCGTCAAAGCGTAGGTCGCGAAACAAGACCTTGCCGTGCTCGCCCTTGCGCGGGAGCTTAAGATAACGCGCGGGTAAGATCTGGTCCGTGTCGATGTTTTCGGTCGGGAGCGGACAGGCCGAGGCCGTAATACGAGTGAATTGTTCCATCCTCGTGCCCATCAGCCTTTCAGCGATCGTAAATCAGCCAGATGACCGCTGACCGCGGCTGCTGCAACCATCGCCGGCGACATGATATGTGTCCGCGCGCCCACGCCTTGGCGGCCGCGAAAATTCCGGTTGGTGGTCGAGGCGCAGCGTTCACCGCTGGCCACCAGATCGCCGTTGATCCCCACGCACATCGAACAGCCGGAATCGGCCCATTCCAGCCCGGCGTCGCGGAATATCTGATCGAGGCCTTCTTCTTCCGCCCGGTGTTTGACACTTGAGGACCCTGGCGACACCAAGCCGGGAACTTTGCAGACGCGATTGGCGAGAACAGCTGCCGCGGCACGCAGATCCTCGATGCGTGCGTTGGTGCAAGAGCCAATGAAGACCCGGTCGATCGTGATGTCGGTTAGCTTCCTACCCGGCACAAGTCCCATATAGTCGATGGCGCTTTGGATGTATTTAGCGCGCTCCGGACTTTCCGCGCGTGCAGGGTCGGGAATGTTTGCGTCGATAGGCAGTGCGTCTTCCGGGCTGGTTCCCCAGGTGATAAACGGCGCTACTGTCGTCGCGTCGATCGACACTTCGTGGTCAAATTGCGCCCCGGAATCGGATTTCAGCTCGATCCAGTCTTGCATCGCCCTTTCAAACGCGTCGCCTTTTGGCGCAAACTCGCGGCCCCTGAGGTAATCGAAGGTCGTTGCATCGGGGGCGACGATGCCGCAGCGACCACCGGCCTCGATCGCCATGTTGCACAGGGTCATCCGGGCTTCCATGGAGAGCGCGCTGATCGCGGCGCCGGCGAATTCGATGGCGTGGCCGGCGGCGCCGTCCGCGCCGATCTTGGCGATGATCGCGAGTGCAAGGTCCTTGGCGCTGACACCTTCGGCGAGCTTGCCATCAGCCGTGATTCGCATGCGCTTGGGCTTTTTTTGCCAAAGCGTCTGCGTCATCAACACATGGGCCACTTCCGACGCGCCGATTCCGAACGCGAATGCGCCGAATGCGCCATGGGTCGAGGTGTGGCTATCGCCGCAGACGATCAGCAGGCCCGGGAGGGTTAGCCCCAATTCCGGGCCGATCACATGAACGATGCCCTGGCGAAGGTCCTTGAGCCCGAACAAGGTGATGTCTTGCGCCGCCGTATTCGTCTCCAACTGGCTGACCATCCGCGCGATTTCGGGATTGACAATCGGCTGGCCGCGGCCGCGGGTCGGCACATAGTGGTCGGCGACGCCAAATGTCAGTCGCGGCTCGGCCACGGCCGCACCGCGTTCGGCCAGGCGACTGAAAGCGTGGAACGAGCCTTCGTG
>JBAVEE010000648.1:0-9522 GCA_049587575.1 Bradyrhizobium sp. | reverse complement strand
GGGCGATGGCAAAGTCAACCAACGCCGTCGGATAATCCGGGCCCTCAGCCCACCAAATTGCCATTATCCGGAACCCATGACACAAGCTGGCCCATGAACGATCGCGATCGAAAGCCAAAGTTCCGGCGCGGCGGCGGCAAGGGCCCCGACCGGGGCCGTGAATCCGGCCGCCGGCCGCCCTGGCGCGGCCGCGACGGGGCCCCGGACGACATGGTCATCCTGTATGGCTGGCACACGGTCGCGGCGGCCTTGGCCAATCCGCAACGGCGGATTCGCAGGCTGCTGCTGACCGAAAACGCCGCACGGCGCCTCGCCGACGACCATATCGAGACAAGGGTGACGCCGGAGATCGTACGGCCCAGCCTGATCGACCAGCGCCTAGGGCCGGACGCCGTGCATCAGGGCCTGTTGGCGGAAGCCGATCCCCTGCCCTCGCCGGATATCGAGACGCTGGCGCAGGAGGGCATCGTGCTGGTGCTCGACCAGATCACCGATCCGCACAATGTCGGCGCGATCATGCGCTCGGCGGCGGCGTTCGCGGTCAAGGCCATCGTCACGACCGCTCGGCACAGCCCGGAAGCCACCGGTGTGCTGGCGAAATCCGCCTCGGGCGCGCTGGAACTGGTGCCGCTCGTCACCGTGCAAAATCTCGCACGCGCGCTCACCGAGATGAACGACCAGGGTTTCCTGACCGTCGGGCTCGACAGCCAGGGGGCCGAGAATCTCGGCGCGGTCGCCCTGCGGCAGCCGCTGGCGCTGGTGCTCGGCGCCGAGGGCAAGGGCTTGCGGCAGTTGACGCGGGACACCTGCAGCGTGGTGGCACGGCTCGATATGCCCGGCGAGATCAAGAGCCTGAACGTGTCGAACGCCGCGGTGCTGGCGCTCTATATCGGGGCCAGCAAGCTCGGCCTGATGGGTTGAACATCCCAAAGCGAGACGCCCGCTCGCAAGCTGCGAACGGGCGCCAGGTATCTTCGACGATGTTCGGCGATCAGTAGTAGCGGCGCAGCACGTGCTGGCGATAGCCGTAGTGACGGGGGGCGCCGTAGCGCGGGCCGTTGTGGTAGCCGGTGTAAGCGCCGTAGTGCCGATGGGCGCGATAGCCGCCGTTATAGCCATAATGGTACGGACGCTGGTGATAGCCGCCTTCCTGATAAGCCGGATAAGGCGCGAAGTCGCCGGGACCGCTATAGGTCGGGCCCTGATCGGCGTAGTAATATTGCGGCGACGCCATCGGGGCGACACCGTACTGCTGCACCGGATCGGGCAGTTGCTCAGGATAGCCCCAACCGCCGCAGCCGGTGTAGCAGCCCGAGTAGATCGGCACATAGGCCTGCGCGCAGGGGCTGGCATATCCGCACGGCGAGCACCCGCCGCCGAACAGTCCGCCGCATGCCATCGCGGGCGCGGCGCTCGCGAACACCACGGCAATCGCCGCTACCAATCCTGAAATCGTCTGACGCATTACTCTCTCCTGTGGGTAAGTTTCTTGTTGGCTTGTTTTAATGCTGAGGTTTTCTGGGCCTGCGAAAATCCTGCGGCGGATTGGCGAAGTCCTGCTGGATGCCGCCTCCACCATATGGCGGCGCGGCCATCACCGGCGGCGGATATAGCGGCACCGCGGGCTGGTCCGGTTGCAGCGGTTGGGACATGGATTCCGCGGACCACGACTGATGAAAGCTTTGCGCGGGCTTCGGCAGCTTCCGGTTGGCCGGCGGCACAATTTCGAGACGCCCGTAGCCCGGTTGGTGACCGGCGCTCGGATAATAGTGACCGACATGGGGCTCGACATCGACGAAGCGACCGCCATAGACCGTGGGCTGCACATGGATGCCCTTGCCAAGACCCCAGTCGCCCTCGACGACGGCATAGGATGCGTCGACGCCGTTAATGATGATCGGCACCCCCGGCCGGCCCGGAATCACGATCACGGGGCTGGTGCTGCCGGCCAAAGCCGCCGACGCCGTTCCGATCAATAGTGCCAGTGCCATTGCCGCGCGCATGATCTCAAAATCCAAATTCTCGACTCATTCTAGCCGAACCGGCGAGCCCAGGGGTTAAGGGCCGAGGCCCATTTGCCGGTAAGCCTAACGCCAGAGCGTTCACGCCCCGTCAATTGCGCAGAATCGCGATATCAAAAAATTAACGGCCCCAACCCGGCGTGCCACGGTCACGCCCACATGGTTTCGACGATCGTCCTGGCGCCGATCGCGATGGTAATGGCGCCGACGGCGCCCTGCAGGCCGCCATTGGCCCAGGTCAGCCAGCGCGCGGAGAGCGCCAGCGGCACGGCGATCACCGTCGACAGCGCGCCCATCCCGAGCATCGAGCCGATCCCGAACAACGCGACGTAACCGAGCCCGACCCCGACACTGGAGGCCTGCGATACCGCCAGCACCAGCAGCGCCGCAGAGCCGGCCATGCCGTGCATCAGTCCGACCAGCAGGGTGCGCCAGCGGAAGCTGTGCCCATGCGCGTGGGGGGCGCGGGCATGCGCCATTGTTTCGCCGGCATGGCTGTGCGCATGGCTGTGCACCGTGCCGTCGGGGTGGCCGTGCCGGTGGAAATGCACGCGGTCGCGCCACAGCCGCCACAGCACATGGGCGCCGAGGCCAACCAGCATGATGCCGACCGCGGTCTCGATCGGTCGCACCAAATGTTCGGGGATAGCCCGGCCAAGCCCAAGCGCGACGCCGGTGACGAAGAACAACGTCAGCGTGTGGCCGAGCCCCCAGGTCAGGCCATGCTTGACGATATCGCCGACATCGGTCCGCCGCGCGGCGATGCTGGAGACCGCCGCGACATGGTCGGCCTCGAGCGCGTGCTGCATACCCAGCAGAAACCCAAGCCCCAGAATTCCAAACATGCCTAGCCCGTCCTGCCTCGTCGCCGCGATCGATCGCACGCTTCACCTGGACCGGAGGCCGCATTGGAGGCTGATGCTGCGACTTGGGTTTGCGTGGTCATCACGGCTATTTGAGCGGGTTGAGTGGCAAATTGGAATAGGAATCGAATCGCGTTTGTTCGCGCGAGCGCCGGCGGTGTTACGCAAAGGGAGCATCGCATGACGAAACTCGGACTTGCCGGCGCCGCGCTGGTGGTTTCTTGTTTGCAGGCAGGTCCCGTGGTTGGCTAGGGAATCAAGGATCAGCCATCCCGCCATTGAGGCGGCGCGCGACCCCAGGGACCCGGGGAACCCGTTCAGCAGGAAGTACGATTTCATGGAATGGAGCGCGTGGCGGAGGAAAGGCGGCTGGGACGATCGCGCCGACTACACGTGCCAGCCCTTCCCGGCTTACGCGCGCGAGCGCGGCTGGTAGCCAAGTCGCACAAGCGCGCTGCGGCCAGCGGCAACTCGCCTTGGTTGAAGGTAGCCCAATCGGACCGTTGCTGTCGCTGAGTGCGCATCTGCGCTGGACTTGCGTTGGCGCGTTACGACACCAGATGGAGGATAGACAGCAAATGGAGGACACATGACGAAGTTCAAAATATTGGGCGCGGTGGCCTTCTTGTCCGTACTCGTTGGGCCGGCATTGGCGCGGCAAGCGGTCGTTAGCCCGGACCCCTACGTCCATAGCGGCCGATGCGCGCACCACCAGTTGGGAAATCCCTATACGCCGGAAGAGGATTACATGGCCTGGAGCGCCTGGCGCGCGAGGGGCGGCTGGGCTGATCCCCCGTACGATCCGGCTTGTTCGCACGTTACGCGCTCGTACCGCCGTTGGCCCGGCTACTAGCCCGACGGCCGTGGTCTCAGCGACACCTGGGGACATGCCCGCAGCAACAAGACGAAGGGCGGCCTCGGGGCCGCCCTTTGTCATAACAGAACCTTGAACGGTCAAGGGCTCCTTAGCCCGGTCAGCCCCGCAGTTGTAAGGCGGCGGCAACCGGTACCGACCGGGGCTGGAGCGCATACTGCCGTGCGCTGCATTGTGGAATAATCACAACTATTTGTATCCGGCGCGGGAACCAAAATCGGAACCTGTATTCGCCGGTGTTGTTCTCCGTTTGCTCTTGGCAACAACCGAATGGAGGAACGCATGACCAAACTTACTTTGTTGGGTGCTGCTGCAGTCCTTTCTTCCTTGCTGGCAGGGCCTGCTATGGCGCAACACATGTTCGTCCAGCCCGACTATTACACCCAAACCGGCGCTTGCCCGGGCCACGAGGCGGGGAATCCCTATACCAGGGAAGAGGATTACATGGCCTGGAGCGCCTGGCGCGCCAGGGGCGGCTGGGACGACCACAACGACTGGTACTGTCTGCGTGACGGCCGTTTGCGCCATAACGCGGCGGGGTTCTAGCCTGTCATTGTTTGCGGCGCATCTCGTCGCAAAGCATCACGATGTCGAAAAAAGGCGGTCGCAAGGCCGCCTTTTTTCGTCCGCTCAATTCAAGGGTCCGCTGCAACGCTCGTGACTCATCGACCGGTACACCCTCTCAGGAACCGGGTGCGGGCATCTCTTTCGGCGCCGGCGGCACCATAGGAGGCGCCAAGACACCACTCGTAATGAACTGCAAAATCCGAGGACCAGCGGGCGCCTTGCAAGCCGCCGGCACAGGCTGGATTGGCAAGTCCGCCACGCACCTGATTAAGCGAGGCTCGGGCATATTGCCTGCAAAAGCCGGGATCGGCCGCGTGGGCCGCGGTCACTCCGGAGACAACGAACATCGATGCGATCACACCCGACGCCAGCCTGCTTGCCATGCGATTCTCCCCCATCCCTTGCACCCCTCAGGTTGAGTATCGCATCGCTTCCGCCGGATTCGGAAGGCTCACGATCGAGCTTGCACGGCCGAACAAGCAGTCCGACAGAGCGTGACGAAGGCCGTGGCGGTCAGCTTTTCCGGGTGGCGATGGCCGTATTGGCCGTCTGGATGCCGGTGTTGGGATCGGTCACGATCGTCGCCAGCTTCGCCTTGCCGTCTCCGGTCAGCATGAAGCTGGAATCGCCAATTCGAAATGAGTTTTTGGTGGTAATGAAAGCCCGCGCAACCTGCAGGCCCGCGGAGCTCTCGAACGTCACATTGGCCCGGAAGCCGCTGACCTTGGTAATCGAAATCGTGAACGGCTGATTCTTGAAATCCTTGCCCGTCCAGGTGCCTTGCCATTTCGTCGGATCGACATTGACGAATTTCGACCCCGGCGAGAACAGGGCTTGCGGTGACGCCGCACCGTAGCTCGCCTGCAGGATGCTCATGATATCTGCCATGGGGGCCTCCGTTCGCCCCGGGGATGGCGGGACGCTGCATGCATCACTGGCAGAAGGAAGCTAATCATCGGTTAACTATCGGCCGGCGGCTATTTCACGCCGGGTGGAGGGCCGATTTCGCCGCCGGCGCGATTTGCCGAATGGCCGGTGCTTCACCACGGCCACAGCCGGCGGCGCGTGTCCGAATGATGCTCGGCCGTTGTATGCTGCGACCGCTCCAGGCTGACCGGGTTGGTTCCAGGGCGAAGCCAACCAGATCGGCAGCTGGAGGTGCCGGAGGCGCCGCGGATGCGGTTAGTCCTTGCTCTATCGGTCGCGCTTTCATCCACCGGCTGCGCTGACATCCGGAAACCGGCGGCGCATATCACGCTTGAACGAGTCAACTTCATTTCACTGACTAAAGAGTTGTTTATGAATCAAAAGTCGTGGAACCACTATGACCCAGGGCTGTTCCCATTACCCGCAATGGAGAAAACAGTTATGAAATATCGATCGATAGGCGCTGCCTGTCTGGCAGTTGCACTTGCGTCGGCGTCCCCGGCACTGGCTGACGGTGGACATGGTGGTCGCGGTGTCCACAGAGGCGGCCACAGTCATGGCGTTCACGCCGCTGGATTCCATGGACGCGGTGCCCATTTCGCTGGCCGTGGCTATCGGCGCGGATACGGCGGCGGCTACCAGCGAGCCTACGGTGGCTACGGCGGATACGACAATGGACCCGGTATTGTAGGCGGCTTAATCGCAGGCTCGATGATAGGCGCCGGAGCTGGATACGGTTATGGCGGCTACGGTGGCTATGGTGGATACGACGGAGACGACGACTGACAAGGGATCGCTTTCCGAAGTTATTATATCCTAAACACAAAAAAGGCGGTCGATTGGCCGCCATTTTTCACGTCAACCCATTTTGGGAAGCCCCCGTAGGAAATTTGCAGCAGCTCATATTGTTGAACTCGCCCGGCTGCGGGGTTTCTCTGAGCCTAAATCCTCGCCCGCGGCTTTCCGTCGGCGCGAGCGTCTCGCAAGAAAAACCCGCCGGGGTTGAGTCGGCGGGTTTTGAGTTAACTCTCTCGCGGTATGAGTTACGAGATCCGCGACTGCTCAAACGGTAGTCGCAGGCGGTTAACAAATATTCCGGCCGGAAACTCGCCGCGGTGACCGCCTCAAACTCCTCCTTCCAGCCGCTCTCAGAGGCGAGTCGTAAACCACTCCTGAATCCCGACTGACCAATTCGTAAAATTTGGCCCGAGACTCCCCTGGTGGAATCGCCCGATGTTTCAATCACGGAGATGAATTCGAAAATCAGAGACGATCGCGCACTTTTGGCGCTCATGGCCGCTCTATTGGCAGCTTGCTCGGTGAATCTGACGCTTCTGTGCTCCTGGTTTTAACCTTCAGGCTTGCACAAGATCCGACGCCGAGCGTTAGGATCGGAGTGTAGCCCTTCCACCTCAACTCTGATATTTGACGGCCCGGCTCACCGGTGCCCCTTCGAGCTGAGAGACAAAAAAGAGACCAAACTGTTGGACAAAGTTATAACTAATTGATTTTACTGGATTAGCCGGTTTAGCTCAGCGGTAGAGCAGCGGTTTTGTAAACCGAAGGTCGGGAGTTCAATCCTCTCAACCGGCACCATCAAAATCAGCCGCCTGTTCGATTTTGTAGCCGTCAAGATCCCGTAGATTTGGATGCTGGCCTGCATCCTGGATGTGGATGCGACGTTCGTCAGCCTGCAGAAGGATCCGAGGCCGGACGACAGGACGACCCTTCTTGAGCGGCCCGAGATTATCGACCTGAACACACATCTCACCGATTTCGCAGAGACGGCGGCGTAGGGATCATGGCTCGCAGTCGCGCGCCCCTCCTCGTGCGGATGGGGCCACGGTCAAGGCGCGGGCTCGCCGACGTCGCGTGGCAATCTGTTCAGGCTTGCCCATCCTCAAGGCCATATTCCAGATAAATGGCCGCGCGATCCATGTCGGGAAACAACCTGCACTTGGCCTGGGCCATGTGCAGGTTGACGGTTCCGGACTGGCAGGCAGCGGCCAAAAGCTTTCTGATTTCGTCCATGTGGGTGGACGGCTGGTGTTTCGGTGGAAGCTGCTCCAGCGCGATCAGCGCCGTTGCCAGGGCTTCCGTGATGACCCATTCGTCGTGGCCTGTGATTCCCTTTCTTGGCATTCAGACCGTCCTCCCACCTGAGATACGAAGCCTTCTTGTCCCCAGCAATCATCGCCGGGATGCAGACATTTGTAAGGTGCGATCACGCGAAGCGAAGATAGTGAGCGGAATGCCCGTATTTCTTCGCTTCCTTGAAGGTCGCAGCAACGCTCGCCTTCGTCGGCACGGTAATATCCGACACCGTTGCTTCCAACCGCGGCATCGGCAATTTGATGATGATCGCAAGCTCGAGTTTCGACGTGCCGCTGGTTTTCGCCGGCCTGTTCATCCTGGCCGCCCTTGGCGTCGCCCTCTATGTCATCTTCTCGCTGATCGGGGCCGCGTCACCGGCTGGGCGGTGCGCAGCGGCAAATTTGCGGCCGGCGGCTAGCAGCAGCGTCGCGCGGCCGCGCATCGCGCCGGTCAGTCGCGGCAATACATCCCTCCAAGTCCCTGCTGTTCAACCCTTTTCTGCTCACATGGAATCACCTACAGGTTGCTGAATAGAGACAACTTGCTGGCTATAGAGACCATTGGAATTTCACCGATGAGCCGTCGCGAGCGCCCGGCCGACGCCGAGAAGGCCGGAGTCGATCGGACTGCGCCCGCGGCAGGTACGGCCGGCAGGCTCTATGAGGTCGGCCTTGGCCACATGCAGGCGGGACGGCATCTTGACGCTCAGCTTTGCTGCCAGCAAGCCCTTGCACTGGATCCCAATCACGCGGACACCCTGCACCTTATGGGTCTTCTGTCGCTCGACGCCCGACAATACGACCATGCGCTGGAGTGGATATCTGGTGCGATCAGGCAGGAGCCGAAAGCGGTTTATCTGACCAGTCTCGGCTCCGCGCTCGTGAACCAGGGGCGGCGCGAAGAAGCTCTCAAGGCTTTCGACAAGGCGGTGCAACTCAGCCCGCTTGACGCGGATGTATGGAGAAATCTCGGTGCCGTCCTCATCGAGGTGAAGCGCCCGGCGGACGCGATCCTGAGCTTTCAGCACGCACTCAACCTCAATCCTCGGCATTGGGACGCGGCAAACATGGTCGCGCTTCTGCTCTATCAATCGGAGAGATTCGAAGACGCGCTCCACTACTACAATCTTTGCGACGAGCTTGAGCCCAACCACTTCCAGACGCTGCATATGCGTGCGCTCACTCTGCAAAAACTGGGAAGGCTCGACGAAGCTCTCGCCGACAACAAGCAGGCCTTGGCGCTCGATCCGACCCACGCGGACACCTGCGGCAATATCGGCAACGTCCTGATGTCGTCCGGCCGGAACGAAGAGGCACTATGGTGGTTCGACCGGAGCCTCGAACTCCAGCCGAACTCCGCCGCAACCCTCATGAACAAGGCGCTCGCGCTCGCAGCAATGCGCCGTTTCGCCGAAGCTGTGTCATGGTACGATCGGAGCCTCGAACTTCAGCCGAACTCCGCCTTAACCCTCAGCAACAAGGCGATCGCGCTCGCTGAACTTCGCCGCTTTGATGAAGCTTTCGCCCTCTATCATCAGGCAAGGGCAATCGATCCCTGCAATGCCGTGGCCGATTGGAATTTGGCCCTGCTTCAACTGCTGACCGGGAATTTCGAGGCTGGCTGGGCCGGGCGCGAGGCGCGCTGGCAGATTCCGGCCCTGACGGCCTACTACCCAAAGCTTTTGCAGCCGATGTGGCTTGGGAACGAGCCCATCGAAGGCAAGACAATCCTTATCAATGTTGACGAGGGACTGGGCGATACGATTCAGTTTGCGCGCTACGTCCCCATGGTCGCCGAGCTGGGCGCACGGGTCATTCTGGCCGTACAAGAACCTTTACGCCCGCTGTTATCTGAACTCCCCGGTGTCTCTCAATGCCTCGCCTTTACGACCAGTGAGCTGCCGGCGTTCGACACGTATTGCTCGATCTCTAGCCTGCCGTTCGCCTTTGGGACGAAACTTGAGACGATCCCCTCCGCGATCCCCTATTTGCCCGCGCCCGCGGAGTGCCGCTTGCAAGCCTGGGAGGACCGGCTCGGTCCTCACGAAAAGTTACGGGTGGGCCTCGTCTGGTCCGGCAACCCGCGACATGACAACGACCACAACCGCTCAATTCCGCTTCGCCTGCTGACCCATATCCTGGATGTGGATGCGACTTTTGTCAGTCTGCAGAAGGAC
>JBAVEE010000647.1:0-1804 GCA_049587575.1 Bradyrhizobium sp. | reverse complement strand
GCCCGAAAGGACGACGGTGTCGAGCCGGAGCGAGAAGTCAGCCGAGGTCGTAGTAGTCGGTGGGAAGGCTGCAAAGCTGCCCCGCATGCGGCGAAGGGCCGAACGAGAGGGAGTGTTCGAGGCCATGCCGATGTGGCGAGCATCGCATCAGATGCCTGCGCAAGCAGGGCGGTCCGGGGTAGGACGCGGTGAACCCGCGGGTGGCTCGGGCAGCGATGAAGCTCGTCGCCCGCGGCATGAACCGAAGGGCACAGGGTCGGCGCTGCTGGTAGCGGCGCTGACGAGAGAGAACCTGCAACGGGCGTGGAAGCGGGTGCGGGCCAACAAAGGCGTAGCCGGCGTGGATGGTCTGGACATTGACCAGACCGCCGCGCAGCTGCGCACGGGATGGCACGTGATCCGCGAGCAACTGTTGTCGGGGACGTACCGGCCCAGCCCGGTGCGACGGGTGGCGATCCCCAAGCCCGAGGGTGGCGAGCGCGAGCTTGGCATCCCGACGGTGACGGATCGTCTGATCCAGCAGGCGCTGCTGCAAGTTCTGCAGCCCATTCTTGATCCCACCTTTAGCGAGCACAGCTACGGCTTCCGGCCGGGCCGAAGCGCGCATGACGCCGTACTAGCGGCGCAGTCATACGTGCAATCGGGCCGCCGGATCGTGGTGGATGTGGACCTGGAGAAGTTCTTCGACCGGGTCAATCACGACATCCTCATCGACCGCCTTCAGAAACGGATCGGGGACGCCGGTGTTATCCGGTTGATCCGGGCGTATCTGAACAG
The DNA here is from genome assembly GCA_049587575.1 of Bradyrhizobium sp. Classification (GTDB taxonomy): domain Bacteria; phylum Pseudomonadota; class Alphaproteobacteria; order Rhizobiales; family Xanthobacteraceae; genus Bradyrhizobium. The sequence goes on along the minus strand of JBAVEE010000647.1, from coordinate 1,027 downwards.
CGGGATCATGGGCGATGGCGTGGTCCAGACGCGCACGATGGGGACACCGCAGGGTGGGCCGCTGTCGCCGCTGCTGGCCAACGTCCTGCTTGATGAAGTGGACAAGGCGCTGGAACGGCGGGGCCATTGCTTCGTGCGCTACGCCGACGATGCGAACGTTTACGTCCGCAGCCGTCGGGCAGGTGAACGGGTGATGGCGCTGCTTCGGCGGCTCTACGGCAAGCTGCGCTTGACGGTCAACGAGACCAAAAGCGCGGTGGCCAGCGTGTTTGGTCGCAAGTTCCTAGGCTACGGCTTCTGGCCCGGTCTGGATGGCGTAATCAAACGCAAGGTTGCTGACAAGCCGCTGAGGATGTTCAAGCAGCGTATCCGGCAACTGACCCGCCGCAGTGGCGGGCGCAGTATGCAGGATGTGGTGGATCATCTGCGGCCCTACATCCGGGGATGGAAGGCGTACTTCCGGCTGGCGCAAATACCACGGGTTTGGCGAGAGCTTGACCAGTGGCTGCGTCATCGGCTGCGCGCCATCCAGCTCAAGCAGTGGAAACGCGGCACGACCATCTACCGGGAAATCCGTGCACTGGGAGGCAAGCCTGCCGTGGCACAACTGGTGGCGGCCAACAGCCGTCGCTGGTGGCGCAACAGCGGCATGCTCCTCAACGCCGTGTTGACCCTGAAATGGTCGGATCGACTGGGACTGCCCCGTCTCTCATGACCTCAACTTCTCGAACCGCCCGGTGCGGACCCGCATGCCAGGTGGTGTGGCAGGGGAGCGACCCAAAAGGTCGCCCCCTATGCCGATTGGTGAAATGGCCGGCCGGAAGGTGCGGCCTTCGGCTTGTGCCGGTGATCGCCGCGGCCGGACTTGCCCGGCGCTCATGGGTTCGTCCCTGGACCGCCGGACGGAGTACAATGCCGTCATCGGCAAGCGCGGTGCGAGCCTGTCGGGCGGCCGACGGGCCGTGGTCGCGCGGGCGCTCGTCACCAACTCCACAGAATTCCGGAACTCGAATATGCGCTCAATAGC
>JBAVEE010000646.1:0-4957 GCA_049587575.1 Bradyrhizobium sp. | reverse complement strand
TCCGGCGTCCAGGGCGCCTGCGGACCGAAGCTCAACAAGAAGGAGACCGCTGAGTACTGGTTCGCGAAGTCGGCCAAGGATGGCAACATCGCGCCCCAGCGCAAACTCGCCAATGAGAAGCCGAAGGGCGAAACCGTCGACTACGACACGCTGATCAAGTCGTGGCCGGCAAGCCCGCCGAAGCGCGCTTCGCTGAACTGAGGAGCGCTTTGCCGTCATCGTCCGGCTTGACCGGACGATCCGGTACGCTGCGGCTTGGCGATCTGATCGTTGGCGTCCACGAATTACTGGATGCCCCGCCCGCGCGGGGCATGACAGGAGAAAGAACGAAAGGCCGGGAGCGATCCCGGCCTTTTCCATCGTCATTGCGAGGCGGGAAACGCAATCATTCTGGGGCTGCGGCTCGATGGATTGCTTCGCTTCGCTCGCCATGACGTCTAAACTGAGCCATCGTCCGCCGGCTCGGGAGTTTCGCCATGCGCATGATCTTTCGCTGCGATCCGGCATTGTCTGGATATCTGCCGCGGCCGGTTCCGGCGCGCGGCGCGCTTCCCGATTGGCTGCGGGCGATGCCGGCGAAAGCGCCTTCGGAAATCCACGGACGGGACATTCGCACCGTGAAGCAGTGCCCGCCCTTTGTCGACGCGATGGCTTATGGCGTTTTGATCCTGCTTCCCTGCGACGTGACGGTCGATCGAGGTTCATTTTCATGGGCCTGGAATATTCCGGAGCCATCGACTCCAGGGCATCCCCGCGCTCCCCTGAGCTTTCATGTCGCGGCGCAGTTTGCAGGGGCGCCATTTGCAAAAGGCGGGCAGGCCGCAATCAAATTCAACAGCTTCTGGACCATCGAGCTTGAACCCGGCTGGTCGCTGTTTGCTACCCATCCCGTCAATCGCGACGATCTGCCGTTCCGACTGATCACGGGACTCGTCGACGCCGATCGCTTTCACGACGGCGGGATCAATTTTCCGGGTATCTGGACGCAGCCGGATTTTTGCGGCGTGCTGCCGCAGGGTACGCCGGTGGCGCAGGTCTTCGCGGTGCCGCGCGCCGCCCCGCAGCTCGTGTTCGAGAGCTTTGACGAGGTTCACAAGGAAGCCTACGCAAAGACCGTCGGCGACGTGTTGGCTGCGCCCAATGTGTATCGCAAGCATTTTCGTGCGCGGCGGGGCCGGCTAACCGCCGACGAGTGATTTGCGCAGCGATCCCTCGTCCAGCCAAACACGGCCGTGGGGTGCCGATGTCAGCGCCATCGCGATCGTGCCGAAGCTTTGGGGGAGCAGGCGATAGGCTTGCGCATAGGCGCGCATGGCACCCTCGAGATCGCTGGATTCCTGCAGTACGACGCCGAGATTGAGCGCGGCTTCGCCGTGGTCAGGCTTTATCTCGATCGCCTTGCGGTAGGCTTGGGCGGCGCCATCATGGTCGCGCGCATCCTGGCGGACGAGGCCGAGATCGAACCAGACCGACGCGGGAGCATCACCCTGCACCGCGCGTTCAAGCAAACTCGCGGCCAGACCGGTGTCGCCATCCTCCCATGCCAGCCGTCCCAGCCGGGCCGCGGCCTCGATGTTCTCGGGAATGACGTCCAGGATCGCCCGCCACGCCTGCCGCGCCTGCGGCCGAAGGCCGGCCTGGTCGAGCGTTCGGGCCTTTTCCAGAAATGCCTCCCGTTGCGGCGAGATCGCGATGGCCCGGTCGAGATGCGACAGTGCGCCGTCAAAATCGCCGATGGCGCGGGCGATGCGCGCCGCGAGCAGGCGCGCGGCCGCGTTGTCAGGCCGCCTTGCAAGGCTCGCCTCGACGTGACTGCGGGCTGATGGAATCTCGCCTTTGGAAAACAGCACGGCGGCAAGGAGATGGCTGAGCATCGGATCGCCGGGCGCGCGGATCAGGCCCTGTTCACAAAGCTGGCAGGCCTCGTCGCGCCGGCCCGCATTGAACGCGGCCGTGGCGCGGCGAACGATTTCCTCGGGTGTGTGCCGGATCATGTCATGCACAGTATATGCGTCATTGCGAACGAAGCGAAGCAATCCATCGCCACACAGGAAGGATGGATTGCTTGGCTGTCGTGCTCCTCGCAACGACGGTGCGGCGCTGCGGTCCTTACTCCGCTGCGTCAGCGGCTTCCAGCGTCGGATAATCCGTGTATCCCTTGGCGCCGCCGCCATAGAACGTGGCCTTGTCGGGCGCATTGAGCGGCGCGCCGCGTTTGAAGCGTTCGACCAGATCGGGATTGGCGATGAACAGTTTGCCGAACGCGATCAGGTCCGCCTCGCCCGCCGACAATACCTTGTTGGCGAGTTCGAAGTCATAGCCATTATTGGCGACATAGGCGCCCTTGAAGCGCTTGCGCAAGCTTCCGTAGTCGAACGGCGCGATATCGCGCGGACCGCCGGTCGCGCCCTCGATGACGTGGATGTAGACGAGCTTCAAGGCATTGAGGTGATCGACGATATGGTCGAATAGCGGCTGCGGGTTGGAGTCCGAAACGTCATTGGCGGGTGTCACCGGCGAAATGCGGATGCCGGTACGCTCGGCGCCGGCTTCCGCGGTCACGGCCTTTGCGACTTCGAGCATCAGTTTGGCGCGGTTCTCGATGGAGCCGCCATAGGCGTCGGTACGCCTGTTGGTGCCGTCCTTGGCGAACTGATCCAGGAGATAGCCGTTGGCGCCATGGATCTCGACGCCGTCAAACCCTGCCGCGAGCGCGTTGGCCGCTCCACGCTTGAAGCTCTCGATGATCCCCGGGATTTCCGCAAGCTCCAGCGCGCGGGGCTCGGAGATATCGGTGAAGGTACCGCCGACAAACGTCTTGCCCTTGGCCCGGATCGCCGAGGGCGCCACCGGCGCGCCGCCGTTTGGCTGCAGCGAGGTGTGCGAGACGCGGCCGACATGCCAGAGCTGGATGAAGATGCGGCCGCCGCGCGTATGCACGCGGTCGGTGACCTTGCGCCAGCCGGCGACCTGCTCCCTGGAGTAGATGCCGGGGGTGTCCTGATAACCCTGGCCCTGTTGCGAAACCTGGCTCGCTTCAGTGATCAAGAGACCGGCGGAGGCGCGCTGCCCGTAATACTCGACCGCCAGCGGGCTCGGCACCAAGCCCTCGACCGCGCGGTTGCGGGTCAGCGGCGCCATCACAAGGCGGTTGGGAAGCGTGATCGAGCCAAGTTTAAAGGGCTCGAGAAGTTTGGACGGCATGCTCATTTTTTGATGCTCTCGGTGAATGTTTAATGCTCTCGGTGAATGGCAGTACGGGCGGGAACTGCTGAGATGTGCATTCCCGCCGCTCGCGGCAATGCCTGCGAGCTATCACGATATCGCGGGCTGGCTCCGCGCGATACCGGTCTGCGCAGGATGATTTGCTTGAATTGGGAAACGGCGGAGCAGGAGCGTCCTGCAGGCTAGTGCTTTGCAGGGGCAACGCTCTGCACGGCTTGGAAATGACGGAGATTTCCTCGTCATTGCGAGCGAAGCGAAGCAATCCACCTTCCAAGGAAAAAAGCAGGATTGCTTCGTCGCTTCGCTCCTCGCAATGACGGGGAGCTTGACGAGGTTCTAACTCACCCCGAGAAAATCGCGCTTGCCGATTTCCACGCCGTTATGCCGGAGAATGCCGTGCGCGGTCGCTGCGTGGAAGTAGAAATTCGCAAAGGCATAACTGTTGAGGAACTGCTGGCCCTTGAGGGTCATGGTTTTCTCCGGGCCGGCCGGAAAGCTGACATCGCGCGCCTCCGCGCCCTCGAATTGCGCGGGCTTGAACGTTTTCAGATAGGCGCTGGTCTTCGCCAGCCGTGCCTTCAGTTCTTCGAAGCTCTTTTCGGTGTCGGGCGTCGACGGCACCTCGGCATGGGCGAGCCGCGCGCAGCCCTTGGCGGCGAAATCGCAGGCGAGCTGGATCTGCTTCGACAGCGGCAGCATATCCGGATAGAGCCGCGCGCCGAGCAGCACCTCGGGCTGGATGTTCTTCGCCTTGCAGTGCGCCTCGGCCTTGGTGAGTATCCCTCCGAGGCTACCGAGGATTTGCAGGAATGCCGGAACGGAAGCGTCATAGAACGACATGGGATTCTCTTTCGGTTGTCACAGTCATTTCGGGATGCGCGAAGCGCAGACCCCGACTGGTTATCAGTTTCATTCCAGCATTGCGAGCGGGGGTGAACCCTCTATCGCACGCTCACTGCACCCTGTATTTGCGGCGGGGCGCGCGGTCCGCGCATCCGCGCCAGCAATTCGGCCGTCGGCCAGGAATCCGCCGGCAGGCCGTATTTGATCTGCATCGCCTTGACCGCGCTGCGGCTCTGCTGGCCCATCACGCCGTCGACCTTGCCGACATTGTATCCCGCGCGAACCAGCAGCTGCTGCAACTCGCGCAGTTCGTTGAAGGGCAGTTGCGCGACCGGCGCGACGGGGCGCTGCATCGGCGGCGCGCCCGCGATGCGGGTGGCAAGATAGCCGGCGGTGGTCGAATAGATCAGCGAGTTGTTCCATTCGGTATAGGCGGCGAAATTTGCGTAGGCTAGGAATGCCGGTCCCATGCGGCCCATCGGCAGCAGCAGCGAGGCCGGCATGTCGTCGTTCGGCAATGGCTTGCCGCCTGGGTAGGTCACGCCGAGCTGCGCCCATTTGGAACGCGGCAGCAGGATCGTGAGGTCGGCCTGATCCCAAGGGAAATTAGATGCGGCGGCCACGTGCACTTCCTGCAGCCAGGGTTCGCCCCGCCGCCATTTCAGCCCGTTGGCGATGTAGTTCGCGGTCGAGCCGATCACGTCCTCCGGGCTGCGCAGCAGATTGCGGTGGCCGCCGTAATCCACCGCGTAGTTGAAATAATGCGTCGGCAGGAATTGCGTCTGGCCGAGTTCGCCGGCCCAGGAGCCGACCATTTCGTCAGGTGCAAGATCGCCGCGGTCGATGATCTTCAGCGCGGCGATGGTCTCGCCCACGAACCGCTCGGAGC
>JBAVEE010000645.1:0-4801 GCA_049587575.1 Bradyrhizobium sp. | reverse complement strand
GGGTTAAATCATCCCACAACCTGCGAAAAAGGCCGAAATTCGCGAATTTGCCCTGTTAATTCCCGTGAATCCCAAAGTTTTGTGTGGAGACCGGTTCGTATCTGACTGTCCACACCACCATCTATTTCCTGCCAATCGCGGATTTTCCTGGCCCAGGTCCGAATGGGCGTCTCCGGACGCGGGTCGACGCCGCACCGACGGCCCGTCGAATTTCCGGATCTGCGCCGTTCATAGCCGCGCTGCCAAAAATGCAGTTCGGCCTTGCTCCATTCCGCAGGCCTGATAAGATGTATACACGATACATCTTTAGGAGGGCGTGATGCAGGAGACTTCGGAAGGCCTTGAGAGAGTGATCAATGTCAGGGATATCGATCCTAGGCATCGCCACGGGATCATCGGCCAGTTGTTCGACCACCTTGATCCGGAAAGCAGCCTGCAATTGGTGGTGGACCACGATCCGCGACCGTTGCGTTACCAGCTCGAGTCCAGGCATGGCTCGCGTTGCGACTGGTCCTACCTTGAGCAAGGTCCCGACGTCTGGCGCGTGCGCCTGAGGCATCTGCGGGACTAAAGGCGGCGAAACCGGCCCGCTTGATTGCGCTGAACGCGGCGCGGTCGGGGCGGCCTGCCTTGCGTCAGGGGTGCTCGGGAGCCGCACGCCTCGCAGGGTCGGTCCCCTGGCCGTGCAGGGTTCCTGGCAGAGGCCTGTCGCCAAAATCGATGATCGAACGCCGCAGGACCTGGCCCGATCCATCGACGCTCAATCGCGCGCGGCGGTTTCGATAGAAGAAGCTCAAGCGAAATTCGCCTTGGTGTGCATCAATACCGCGTTCGCAGACGCTGGTGATCGCATGATCGCGCATCAGCGCGGGCACGTCGGCTGGAAGCACCTCCAGGAGCTCGCCCAGAATGGCGGCATCGACCGAGATTGCCTTATCGTCGATTTCGACTTGCATGATCATGCGCTCCGGAAAGGTCGGCACGGATTTGAGGTCGCTCGCCGTCGGGCTCCGAAGTTGATCGGCTCGGAAGTTGGCCGGGAAGCGTCTCCACTCGCTGTTGCCGCGACAAAGATATATTTATAATACATCTTATAATCATTCCCCGGCGGAACGGCAATGCCCTGCGGCGTGCCGTCGTCATCCGCCCGGCGCAAAAATTTCCGCTTGCGCGAAACTCAATGCTCTATAAGATGTATTTAAAATATATCTTATAGGTGCTGCGATGCTCCAGGAGATCGAAACCGAGGGACAAACCGACGCCGACCCGACCTTGGCCCCCGAACACAGCCGGCCCGAAGACAGAAGAAATCTCCCCGCGTCCGCCGCAGGAATGCCCCATGATGGCCGGGAGATCGCCCTCGGCGATCTCGCTTTCCTCGTCGTCGCCGCGTTTCGGCGCCACCCGCATATTAACAACGTCCTGACGCATATCTCCGGGGCGAACTGGCAGCGGGTGGAGCAGGCTCAGCGCGCAATTCTCAATCCCTTGACCGCCAGTCGCGACCTGACGCCGCTGGCACGCAATATTCTCGATCTGATGTGCGCCGATCGCGGCGTTACAGGCCGAATTCTGAAGCCATATTTTCGCGGTCTCCTCGCCAGGATACTGAGTCCGCAACTGGCGGGGCTTCTGACCGACCATGTCGGATTTCTCTTCCTGGAATTGGAGCTCGAAAGCCGGCTGGCGGAGGGAATGGCCTCGCAGGGCTCCCCGGAGTGACGCTGCAGCGAAAGTCAGGCCGGAAGCAACGAACGGGAACCAGCCGGGGCGCGCAGCCGATCGAAACACCTGATTTTCAGGCGTCGCCGTGCTGCGTCGCCGCGAAAGCATCCCAGAGCGCGAAAGGCGGACAGGGCGATCACGACCCATACCAGGCTGCGAAGCGTCATGGCCCCGACTGTTCTGGCCTCGAAGGCGCCTCCCGAAGCAACATGAAGGCCGAAAGCGGCAAACACCGCCAGCGTCGAGACGGCGATGCCGGCTGACAGTTGCGCGGCCCAGCGTTTCCACAGCAGCAGTCCAAGGCCAGCCGTCAAATATCCGAATCCCGCGATGAAATTGAACCAGAGAACAAAAGTAACGACATTGCCTGCGGATGCTCTGATTTCCGGTCGACCGAACAACATTCTTCCGCCCTCGAAGACGGTGATGACACCGAACGCGACTGCGAAGATCCCTGCCGCGATGGCCCACTTTGGGCGGCCGGATACCTTTCTGTCATTTTAGAACTCCGTGCCGATCGAGCGTCTGCTTTCCCTCCGGACTGCGTCGTCAGGATGAAGTTCGGCGATCAGCTCATGGCGCATCTCAGCGACACGATGGAGTCCCTGCCGCTTGCGCCGCAACCCGCTGCAGATCGTGGCCCGCTACGCCGGCGAATCTTGTCAATCAGTCGCCTTGACCGGGATTGGGCGAGAAATACTGTTTCAGCTTGTCGGCGACGCCGTCGAACGTTTTTGCGTCGGCGGGTTGCTCGCGCTTGACCGTGATGTTGGGCCAGGCCGCCGCATATTCGGCGTTCAGCTTGAGCCAGCCTTCAAGGCCGGGCTCGGTGTCCGCGGAGATCGCGTCGGCCGGGCATTCCGGTTCGCAGACGCCGCAATCGATGCACTCGTCCGGATGGATCACCAGCATGTTTTCGCCCTCGTAGAAACAGTCTACTGGGCAGACTTCGACGCAATCCATGTATTTGCACTTGATGCAATTGTCGGTGACGACGAAGGTCATGATGTCGGCTCCGGCGGCCACGGCCGGTCCGGGCGGTAAAACAAGGCGAGCTTCAAACTCTCGGCGATCCGCTCGGCCTTGATCCGAAAGGCTTCGCAGGTCGCGTCGTCGAACAGCTCGGCGCAGGTGGCGTTAAACAGCGCCAGCCAGCGTTCGAACAGTTCCGGCCTGACGTCCGGGATAACCAGATGCTTGGCGACCGGATTGCCCTTGTAGCGCCCGGTGGTGAGCATCACCGACGACCAGAAGGCATACATCTTGGTCAAATGCAGTTCCCAATCGCCGGGAATGGCGCGCGCGAAAATCGGCGCCAGCTCCGGGTCGACGCGGACCTTGACATAAAACGCATCGACGAGTTGGCGAATGCCGTCCTCGGAAACGTGATCGAGCTTCTCGGCCGCGACGATCATACCGCGAGCGCCACCACGATTACGCCGAGCACGGTCCAGATCAGCGAGTTGACCAGCATGCGAACCAGGTTTTTATGTTCGCCGAGCCCAAGAGCATCGCAAGCGATGTTTCCCGGCAGAAGGAACGGCCATGCCAACACGTTGCCGATTGAAGTGACTTTGCCCATCGGGATCTCCCTTGGAAGACATCGAACATATACATCCGCTCTTGTATAAAAGCAATATTCAATATATATCTTTTTGAGGTTGATTCCGGAGCAAATCATGCGTCTGACCGTCTATACGGACTATGCGTTGCGTGTGCTGATGTATCTTGCAGTCAAGGAAGGCGGGCTGGCGACCATCGACGAGATCGCGAAAAGCTACAGCATTTCCAGGAATCATCTGATGAAGGTGGTGCATCAACTGGGCGTGGCCGGTTACATCGAAACGGTCCGAGGCAGAGGCGGCGGGCTGCGCCTCGCAAAGCCGATCGAAACAATCGGGCTTGGCGAGGTGGTGCGCTATACCGAGCCGGATATGGCCATCGCCTCCTGCTTCAAGCCTGTCGACGCTCCCTGCGCCATTCGTCGTTGCTGTGTGCTGAAGCGGGCCTTGGAGAAGGCGCGCGATGCATTCGTCGACGTCCTCGAGGGCTATACGCTGGGCGACCTCGTCCAGCCGCGCGGGCGGCTGGCCGGGATGTTGGGTATTTCGGCGGTAGAGGCCCAGCGGTAACGACCGAGGTTCGATCGCATTCGCTCGCAGGCGTGGCGGAACCCAAAGCCGGGCGCAGGCGGGCCGGGGCGGGCCGATCACCGCAATCCGGATTCGGAAGCGAGATGACGCAGGCCCGCGAGCCGCATGATGGATTGCGCTGCGAGTTTCTGCGCCAATTCCATGCTGCTCTGGTCGGCGGCATGATCGGCTTCATCGAGATAGATGATGGACAACTGCTCCGCGCGGCGCAGCGCGCGGTGCTTCGCCGGTTCGATTTCCGCGTCTGCCGGCCCGGTGTCGCGGTCGGTCGGCGTCGGGAAAGGCGAGGGCAGGGCAGTCCCACCGAGGGTCTTGAGTTGCTCGCGCTGGGCGGGGTCCACCCCTTGCGACCAGGTCACCATGTCTTTGAGCAGAAGGCTCTCCAGCAGTGCCGCCGACGCAGGCTCGGCGACTTCGTCATGAATCGTCGTGGCGTCCTGCGTGCCAATCTTCCGTTCGGCGCGCCAGGCCAGCCGCCGCTCGCGGCGCAACAGATTTCCGTCGGACAACGCTTCGCGGGCCAGGCGTTCCGCCGTCAGCCGGACCGATGGATCTTCGGCCAAAGCGATGACGTAAGTCCAGAACACAAAGGCACGCTGGCGATGGCGAACCGCCAGCGCCCAGGCCGTGTAAGGCGTCGACAGGCTGGAATCCCTGATGTCGGAGATTTCCGCCGCGGGAACGAGATCGATTGGGGTCCAGCGCAGGTCGGACATAGCCGGATGCTTGCCGCAGGCGGCGAGGCAGGCTGCGGAAAGGCTGTCGGCGCGTTCGCGTTCCCGGCTCGCAAGCACATCGAAGACGCAACGCACGGGCCGAAAGTTCTCGTCGAGCCGTTCCGCGAGGGCGCCATAACGTTGGGCCGCTCTTTGCGCCAGATCAAACGCAATGGCGTAAAGCTCGCTAAGGCTTCGCACGGGAAC
>JBAVEE010000644.1:0-1656 GCA_049587575.1 Bradyrhizobium sp. | reverse complement strand
TCGCTAGATTGCGCATTTCACTAATCTCCCCCAAGATTTACACCTAGACGCTATCCATGCTGGATAGCAAGGACGAAGCGCGGTTGCGCGAGCCCGTAATGTTTCCCGGTGTTTCTCCGATCCCGAGGCTTGGCGTGAAGCCGCAAATTGCTGCAAAGCTCTTCTTCAGCGCGCCGTGCAGGTTGGTCGTCGTTTCCAAACGCGCCAGAGCAGATGATCAGTGATCCGACCCATCGCTAGTTGTTTGTCAGGCACAAACCAGCCAATTCCAGCCGGCAGTTTCCCTCATCGTGGTTCGACTTGGTCCGTTTTGGTGATGGTGATCGGGAAGGGCGCTCATAATCCCCTGCAATCACCATCGCCCAGTAAGTCCGCCCGGTCGTCGCGCTTTTTGCGCTGGCGACACCAACCTTTGTCGCTCCATGCATCAGGAGGTTTTCGCGATGGCCCGTCGAATTAATCCATTGACCGAGAGTTTTCGAAAAGCTGTCGTAACCGTATGCGATATTCTCGGCGCTCCGGCGGGCCTTCGACGGCGCTACACGCGAGCGAAATGGTCCGAGTACGTCATGGTCCATCACGTCCTTTGAGGCCATGGCGGCCGCCTGCTCATGCGCAATACGGTTGAGAGTAGCGTCCGATGCTACGCGCCCTTCGCCGTGTTGAAGCCGATAATTGGAGATCATTTCCGCCGGAGCTGCGGGAGCCAGCTGCGCGAATGCTGAACTGCAAATGGCGAATGCGAGGCATAGGGAAATTAGCAAGACAGGTTTCATCGTCGATGTTCTCAACCGCCGCGAATCTTGTTTTTGGCATTGTCGATGCCGGCGAAATTCAATCGTTTTGGTCTGACAGTTCTTTACGGCTCCCTCCAGGTCGATCGGTCATTCTGGAGTTTGAACATAGCAAGAACGAAAGAGTCGAGTCAGCGAAGATCGGAAATTCGAAAAATTCTGTGTCAAAGGGAGCTGATGGTGTCGGAATTGCACCGGCCCGTTCGTCCTAAGTTGGTTCACATCAAATGGAGGGCCGATGGGAAAGGTGCGCGTAGCGGGTTTTGGAGTGTCCATCGACGGCTTCGGAGCGGGCCCAGACCAGAGCCTGGAGCATCCGCTCGGAAAAGGGGGCAGGGATCTGCACAATTGGTTCTACCCAACCCGGACCTTTCGATCGATGATCGGGAAAGACGGCGGGACTGACGATCGTTTCGCCCGCGCCGCGGCGGAAGGCTTCGGCGCCTTTATCCTCGGCCGCAATATGTTCGGGCCGGCCGGCGACGACTGGGGCGGGCCCGACTGGAAGGGCTGGTGGGGCGACAATCCGCCGTACCACGCGCCGACCTTCATCCTCACCCACCACACCCGGGCGCCAATCGTGATGGAGGGCGGGACGACGTTCCATTTCGTCACCGACGGCATCGAGGCGGCGCTCGCGAAGGCCAAGGCCGCAGCGGGCGACCTGGACGTGAAGATCGGCGGCGGAGTTTCGACGGTCCGCCAGTACCTGCTCACAGGAGCAATCGACGAGTTGCACCTGGCGCTGTCGCCCGTCTTTCTGGGCCGCGGCGAATCCCTATTCGCAGGCATCGACCTGCCAAGCCTTGGCTATCGGGTGACGCAGGCGGTCCCAACGGAGCTGGCGACCCACCTCGTGCTG
>JBAVEE010000643.1:0-9302 GCA_049587575.1 Bradyrhizobium sp. | reverse complement strand
GGCGTGGCACGCAAAAAGCGTGGCCGCGTCTTTTTTTCGTCTAGACCAGGAGACAGGCGATGCAAAAAGGCACCGTCAAGTGGTTCAACCCGACAAAGGGTTATGGGTTCATCAAGCCGATGGTCGGCGATAAGGACGTGTTCGTCCATATCTCGGCAGTCGAGCGCGCCGGGCTCTCTACCCTCAACGAGAATCAGGTTGTCGAATATGACCTTGTGGAAAATCGCGGCAAAACTTCCGCGGAAAATCTGAAGGTTTCCTGAGCTTCGTCACAATCCGTGCAAGCGATCCTGATGCACCCCCGGCCGATGCCGGGGGATTTTGCTTTTTATAAAGCGTTTCGGGCGGAGCATGCGCTCGGACTTGATCCGGGGGTGGCTACCGGTTCGCGTGAATAAAACCGTCAAACAAAAGATTAGAGCTTTGATCCTGATTCAATCAGAACCGGACAGGCTCTTGGCACGTCACGCGGTCGCGGCCGGCGAAATCAACGTGTCATTCGAACTGGTGCCGCCGTCGAACCTGCAGATATCGCCCTCCAGACGGATCCTGCCGCCGGCGACCAGGCGCAGCGCATCCGGATAGATTCTATGTTCGATCTCGAGGATCCGCGCCGAGAGCGTATCCGGCGTATCATCATCGCGAACCGCGACCGCACCCTGCATCAGAATAGGTCCGGCGTCGGTTTCCGGAATGACAAAATGGACGGTAGCTCCCGAGATCTTCACCCCGGCAGTCAGCGCCTGGCCGTGGGGATCGAGTCCGGGAAATGCGGGCAGCAGCGAGGGATGGATGTTGAGCATCCTTCCGTGCCAGCGTTGCACGAACTCAGCCGTAAACAACCGCATGAAACCGCCGAGACAGATCAGCTCGATCCGGTGCGCGTCCAGCGCCGATTGCAGAACCGCCTCGAACGCTGCGCGGTCCTTGCCGAACGGCTTGCTCTCGATGGTAACAGTGGGAATGCCGCTTGCCCGCGCCTTTTCAAGGCCGCCGGCATCTGCCCTGTTGGAAATCACGACGGCGACCTCGGCCGGGAAGTCCTCCGCCATGGCAGCCCGGATCAGGGCGACCATGTTCGATCCACGCCCGGAAATCAGGATTGCGACGCGGCGCTTCATGGCTTCACCCTGCGGATTCGATCTCACCATGCGAGATCGAGATGGCCGTTGTAGACCACGCGGTGCTCGTCCGCGACGGGGATCACCTCGCCCAACAGCGTCACGGTCTCGCCGGCCTCGGCGAGAATCCCGCTGACCGCTTCGACGGCATCCGGCTTCACGATGGCGACCATGCCGATCCCGCAGTTGAACGTGCGCAGCAACTCGAGTTCGGCGATGTTCCCCTGCCCCGCCAGCCATTTGAAGACCGGCAACACGGGCAGGCGCGCAAGATCGATCCCGACGCCAAGGTGCTTCGGCAACACGCGGGGGATATTATCGGTGAAACCGCCGCCGGTGATGTGCGCAAGCCCCTTGACCGCGCCGGTCTCCCGGATCGCGCGCAGGCATGACTTCACGTAGAGCCGTGTCGGCGCCAGCAGCGCGCCGCCCAACGTCATGACCGGCGAAAACGGCGCCTGCGCCTCGAAACCAAGGCCCGAGGTTTCGACGATCCTGCGGACCAGGGAAAATCCGTTGGAGTGAACCCCCGACGAGGCAAGGCCGAGCACGGCGTCGCCGGCGGCGATATCCGGCCGCGGCAGCAGCGTGCCGCGTTCGGCGGCGCCGACCGCAAAGCCGGCGAGATCGTAATCGCCATCCTTGTAGAGCCCCGGCATTTCGGCGGTCTCCCCGCCAATCAGCGCGCAGCCGGATTCCCGGCAGCCCTCGGCGATGCCGGCGACGATCGCAGCGGCAGCCTCCGGATCGAGCTTGCCGCAGGCGAAATAGTCCAGAAAGAACAGCGGTTCTGCGCCCTGCACCACGAGGTCGTTGACCGACATCGCCACCAGGTCGATGCCGATGCCGCCGTGCAGACCGGTCTCGATCGCGATCTTGACCTTGGTGCCAACCCCGTCGGTCGCCGCGACCAGAACCGGATCCCTGAAGCCCGCCGCCTTCAGATCGAACAACCCGCCGAACCCGCCGATTTCGGCGTCGGCGCCGGCCCGCGCGGTGGCGCGAACCATCGGCTTGATCAGATCGACCAGGCGATTGCCCGCATCGATATCGACGCCCGAATCCGCGTAAGTGAGCCGGTTTTTGTGCTCGACCATGGCCTGTTCCAGATGATGGCGGCTGGTTACGTCGGATTCCGCTGATGTGCAATGGCTCGCAACGGATGCGGGCATATACTATGTAGACAGGAACCGGTTCGGGCTGCAAAGGGCCGGATATTTTGTGAATTTGGGCCGGTAGCCGGGAAACGACCGCGTTGAGTATTCCGAACATCATTACCCTGGGCCGCATCATTTTGGTGCCGATTATCGTCTGGGCGATCGCGTCCAGCCAGATGGAGATCGCATTTGCGATCTTCGTCGTCGCGGGCGTCAGCGACGCGGTCGACGGCTTTCTCGCCAAGCGCTTCAACATGGCGAGCGAGCTGGGCGCGCTGCTCGATCCGCTGGCCGACAAGGCGCTCCTGGTCTCGATCTATGTGGCGCTCGGAATTTGGGGTGCGGTACCGCGGTGGATTGTCATTCTTGTGGTCTCGCGCGACATCATGATCGTGACCGCCGTGATTGTGTCATGGTTGTTCGGCAAGCCGATCCCGATGAAGCCATTGATGGTGTCGAAGCTCAATACGGCGGCGCAGGTGGCGTTCGCGGCGCTGGTGCTTGCGTCGCTCGGATTCGGCTTCAGGCCGACGCCTTACGATCTGATCCTGATGGGCTTTGTAACGGTCTTTACTTTGGTTTCCGTATCCCTCTATCTCGTGGAGTGGGTACGGCATATGAGCACGATCGAGGCGAGCTAGGCTTCGACAATCGTGCGCATCGATCCCCGGCATGGAGACTTGCGTGGCAACCCGCGTCCAACCTCGTCAGCTGGCATTTGCGCTGCCGCATGCGGAGAGCTTTACGCGCGACGATTTCCTCGAGGGACCGTCAAATGCCGCCGGCCTCGCGCTGGTCGATAGCTGGCCGGACTGGCCGAACCGGATCATGTTGCTGGTGGGACCCGAGGGTTCGGGCAAGAGCCATCTCGCCGCCATCTGGGCGGAGCAGGCAGGCGCGCGTTCGACCTCGGCGCACGCGCTGACCGCAGCGGCAGTACCGGGCGCTTTGGCGACGGGAGCGCTCGTTGTGGACGACCTGAAATCGTCGGGTGTCGACGAACGGGCCCTGTTCCATCTGTTGAATCTGGCGCGCGAAGACGAAGCCTTCGTTCTGATCACCGCGCGGGTGCCGCCGTCGGCGCTTCAGATCGAGCTGCGTGACCTGCGCTCGCGGCTGCGCGCGATACCGACGGTATCCTTGTTGTCGCCGGACGATCAGCTGTTTCGCGCGCTGATCGTCAAATTCTGCGCAGACCGGCAACTCGCCGTCGATGAGACCGTCGTGAGCTATCTCACGACCAGGATCGAGCGCTCGTATGCGGCCGTGCGGCACGCCGTGGAGCTCCTGGACACCGAAGCCCTGAGGCTCGGCCGGCCGGTCACCCGGGCGCTGGCGGCTGAGCTACTCCGCGGCGATACCTGATCGGCCGCCGCGCACCTTGACGGCGCGCGTGGTCGGAACATCATGGTCATTGAAACGTCATCGCGATCACACATGGTTTGCGCCGTCTCTGCCCAGACGGTTGTGCTGCCCGCCCTGAGATGGATTAGAGCTTGATGGAATCCGTGCAAGCCATTGTAACTAAAGAAAAAGAAATCGATCTCGATGCCGGGGCGGGAATGGGCAGCAGCCCCGAGCGCTTCATCAACCGGGAGCTCTCCTGGCTGCATTTCAATCGCCGGGTGCTGGAGGAGTCGGTCAATCCGGGCCATCCCGCCCTTGAACGGGTGAGATTTCTCTCGATTTCCGCCAATAACCTTGATGAGTTCTTCATGGTCCGGGTCGCCGGCATCAAGGCCCAGGTTCGGGAGGGCATCGCCGAGCGCAGTCCCGACGGTCTGACCCCGGCCGAGCAGCTTGTCCTCATCAACGAGACGGTCTCAAAGCTCGCCAGCGACCAACAGGCGATCTGGCGCGATCTGCGCGGCATCCTGGCCGAGGTAGGCATCGTTCTCGTCGATGGCCGCGATGTCACCAAGGCCGAGCGATCCTGGATCGAGGACCACTTCCTCCACAATATTTTCCCGCTGCTGACACCGCTCGCGATCGACCCCGCGCACCCCTTCCCCTTCATCCCGAGCCTCGGATTTACCGTCGCACTGCATCTGGCGCGGGTCTCCGACGGCAAGCCGATGAACGCACTCATTCGCATGCCCGGCAAAATCGATCGCTTCATCCGCATGCCCGCCGCCAAGGATGGCGCGGTACGACTGATCACGCTCGAGCAAGCCACCGGCCTGTTCATCGGCCGGCTGTTCCCCGGCTATACCGTCAAGGGTCAGGGCGCTTTCCGCATCATCAGGGACTCCGAGCTCGAGATCGAGGAAGAGGCGGAAGATCTGGTTCGCCTGTTCGAAACCGCGCTGAAGCGGCGGCGCCGGGGGTCGGTGATCCGGCTCGAGATGGAAGCCAAGATGCCAGAAGAGCTCCGCGCCTTCGTGCAGCGCGCGCTTGCCACCTCCGACGACGAAGTTCTGCTGGTCGATGGCGTGCTGGCCATGAACGAGCTCTCGCAACTGACCCGGCTCGACCGGCCCGATCTCGAATTCGTGCCCTATGTACCCCGCCACCCCGAGCGCGTCCGCGATCATGGCGGCGATATCTTCGCCGCCATCCGGCAGAAGGATCTGATCGTTCACCACCCCTATGAATCATTCGACGTCGTCGTCCAGTTCCTGCAACAGGCCGCCCGCGACCCCGACGTCGTCGCCATCAAGCAGACGCTCTATCGCACCTCGAATAATTCGCCGATCGTGCGGGCGCTCGCCGAAGCGGCGGAGGCCGGAAAATCGGTGACCGCGCTGATCGAGCTCAAGGCGCGGTTCGATGAGGAAGCCAACATTCGCTGGGCACGCGATCTCGAACGCGCCGGCGTGCAGGTCGTGTACGGATTTCTCGAGCTGAAGACCCACGCCAAACTGTCACTGATCGTGCGCCGCGAAGGCGGCAGCCTTACGACCTATGTCCACACCGGAACCGGGAATTATCACCCCGTCACCGCGCGCATCTACACCGACCTGTCCTACTTCACCTCCGATCCGATCATCGGACGGGACGCCGCGCGGGTATTCAACTACATCACCGGCTATGCCGAACCGAGCGACATCGAGAAGATGGCGGTGTCGCCGCTCACCCTGCGCAAGCGAATGATCGAGCACATTCACGGCGAGACGGCCTATGCCCGTCACGGCAAGCCCGCCGCGATCTGGTTCAAGATGAACTCGCTGGTCGATCCGGAGATCATCGACGCCCTGTATGAGGCCTCGCAGGCCGGCGTTTCGATCGAGCTCGTGGTGCGCGGAATTTGCTGCCTGCGACCGGGCATACCCGGGTTTTCCGAGAACATCCGCGTCAAATCGATCATCGGCCGCTTCCTGGAGCATGGCCGGATCTATTGCTTCGGCATGGGACAGGGCCTGCCGAGCGCCAAAGCGGCCGTGTATATCTCCTCGGCCGACATGATGCCGCGCAACCTCGATCGCCGTGTCGAGGTGCTCTGTCCATTGCAGAATCCCACGGTGCATCAGCAGGTTCTTGAGCAGATCATGGTCGCGAATCTCAAGGATACCGAGCAAAGCTGGCGGTTGTTGCCGGATGGGTCGTCAACGCGTATGAAGGCCGCGAAGGGCGAGGAGCCGTTCAACCTGCATAATTATTTCATGACGAATCCGAGTCTGTCAGGCCGTGGAAAGTCGCTTCAGGAATCTTCGCCGCGCCGTCTCACGCGCCGTACCGAACGCCAGCAATCGTCATAGGGGGAATATCCTGTGAAGCGGCCGCGCAAGCGCGCATCCAGCGTCGCGGTCATCGACATCGGCTCGAATTCGGTGCGCCTCGTCGTCTATGAGTCGATGGCGCGCAGCCTGATCACCATCTTCAACGAGAAGGCCCTTTGTGGCCTCGGCCGGGAGGTCCAGACCACGGGGCTGCTGGCGCCGGACGCCGTCACCAAGGCGCTGACGTCGCTGCGCCGCTTTCGCGCGCTATGCAGGGTCATGAAAGTCGATCGCGTGCATGCGATCGCCACCGCAGCGTGCCGCGACGCCAGCAACGGCGCGGACTTCATCGCCAAGGCCGAACGCATCTGCGGGGTATCCATCGAAATCCTGTCGGGCCCGCGCGAAGCGAAGCTGTCCGCGCTCGGCGTGGTCTCCGGCGTGCACAAGCCGGATGGTATCGTCGGCGATCTCGGCGGCGGCTCGCTGGAACTGATCGACGTGCACGGCAGCCGCGTCCGCGGCGGCGTGACGCTGCCGCTCGGAAGTCTGGCGCTGCAGGATCTATCGCACAAGTCGCTGAAGCGCGCCGAGCGCATCGTCAAGGCCGAACTTTCCGGCGTCGCCCAACTCCAGGCAGGCAGCGGTCGCACTTTTTATGCGGTCGGCGGAACATGGCGCGCGCTGGCGCGCATCCACATCATTCAAAGCGAGTATCCGTTGGGGGTGATGCACGGCTACTCGATACCGGCAGCCGACGCGCTGGATTTCGCGCGCCGTCTGCGTCGTCTCGTATCGACGAACATGCTGGCCAACATCGAGGTCATCGCCGATGCGCGCCGGCCGTTGCTCGCCTACGCCGCGCTTGTTCTCGAATACATCATTCGCGTCGCAAAGCCGAAGACCATCGTATTTTCGACCTTCGGGGTGCGCGAAGGTCTGCTTTACGAATTGCTGCCCGAGGCCGAGCGCTCCAGGGACGGATTTATCTGCGCCGCGCAGAAGCTGAACGAGCTGCTGTCGCGATCCGCCCGTCATGCCCAGGAATTGATCGAATGGACCGATCGTCTGGTGCGGGTCGTCAAGTTGCGGGAGACCGAGGAGGACCGCCGCCTGCGCCATGCCGCCTGCCTGTTGTCGGACATCGGATGGCGGGTGCATCCCGATCATCGCGGCGAGGAAACGCTCAATCTCATCACCAACGGCAATTTCGGTTCGATCAGCCACCAAGGCAGGGCGTTCGTGGCGCTGTCGGTGTTCTATCGCTACGCCGGATTGAGCGAGCAGAACGAACCGCCGGCGATCATTCAGAAGCTGGTGCCGACGGCAATGGTGGAACGCGCCCGACTGCTCGGCGCTGCATTCCGCGTCGCCCACCTGATCTCGGCGGCACGGACTGGCGTGTTGCCGGCCACCCATTTTCGCACCAACGGCCGCAAGCTGATGCTGGTGTTCGAGCACCGGCTGGTCGATCTGGTCGCCGATCGCGTCGGCAGCCGATTCAAGCAGCTTGCGCGGCTGGTCGGCCGCACCGGGTCCATCGTAAGGCGTTGAATCCGGTCGCATCGGTTGCGGTGGCGACCGCGGCCCCGAGCTCGCGTCTATGGCCGGTCGATGGGCCTGACCATCTCGCCGCCATCCGCCAGCGTGAGATGCGCGAGCTGTTGCAGCCTGCGCCTTCGCCAAATCGACCCCGCGACCAGCACGGTGATCGCACCGAGCACCGAAGCGACGTATCCGACCAGGTCCCGGTCCAGGCTGAAATGCGGCGATCCGCCGAAAACCGCGGAGATCGCGTCCAGATTGAATGCAGTCGCGCCGTCGAGAAGCCAATGCAGGAAGGGCTGAACCGCCGGGTCGCTCTCGATCACATCACCGGCGATCCACCCCAGCAGGGCCGCGCCCAGCCAGACCAGGATGGGAAGGCGGTCGAGCACCATCATGATCAGCGCAGCCCCGGCGACGATCATGGGAATGCTGATGGCAAGGCCGAGGATCAACAGCGGAAGCTGGCCGTTGGCGACGGCGGCGACCGCGATCACGTTGTCCAGGCTCATGACGATGTCGGCGACCACCACGATGCGAATGGCATGCCAGAGGCTGGTGCCCGCGGTAACCTCGTCGCCTTCCTCTTCGGGGGCCAGAAGCCTGGCCGCGATCACGAGCAGCGCCAGCCCGGCGGCCAGCTTCAGATAGGGCAGCACCATCAGCTTGGCGACGACTTCCGTGAACGCGATCAGCAGAACCACCGCGATCCCGGCGCCGATCACCATGCCCCACAGGCGCCGCCGGGGCGCAAGACCGCGACAGGCCATCGCGATCACAAGCGCATTGTCGCCCGACAACAGCACGTTGATCCAGATGATCTTGCCGACCGCCAGCCAGAACGCCGGCGTTTGCACGTCGGTCTGAATTTGCGTGAAAAAGCCGCCGATATTTCCGGGATCGACGACCTCCAGCAGCCAGTTCACAGCCTACCCCCTTTGGCGCAAGCCGACGTCCCCCGCGGCTATCGTCGACTGGATTGCGCGCCAACGCAGGGTGTGGATCAGCCGACGATTTCGTTGCCCGCGAAGAACTGGGCGATCTCGATGGCCGCCGTCTCGGGAGCATCGGAACCATGCACCGAGTTTTCGCCGATCGATTTTGCGTGCAGCTTGCGGATCGTGCCATCCGCCGCCTTGGAAGGGTCGGTCGCACCCATGACGTCGCGGTGCTTGAGGACGGCATTTTCGCCTTCCAGAACCTGAACGACCACCGGGCCGGAAATCATGAAATCCACCAGCTCGCCGAAGAACGGACGCGCCTTGTGAACGGCATAGAAGGTCTCCGCCTGCTCGCGGGTCATGCGAATACGCTTCTGGGCTACGATGCGAAGCCCGGCCTTCTCGATCAGCGCATTGATGGCGCCGGTCAGATTGCGCGCGGTCGCGTCCGGCTTGATGATGGAAAAGGTGCGTTCGATCGCCATGATTTCGTCCTTGATAGCGCTGATGGGAAGTTGCGGGCTTATATCGGCGCCGCCGGTGCACGGCAAGCGATCAGGTGAAATGCCGCAGATCGCCCTGGCGGCTCACCGGGTGCCCGGAATTACGACGATTTCACCCAGGTGAACCCTTTCTGAAACGGCCGTCCCGGTTTCGTTCACCCTTGAGGGCGTAGGCTTCCATCAACCGAACGCCCCGGGGCTTTCGGGGGACAGTTCGGGGCTTTTGCTTTCACCGCGGGCGCCCACGCGCCTAACCTGAGGAGACGATCATGTTACGCAAACTCTCGCTTGTTGCTGTTGCCGCGGCTTCGCTGGGTGTGGCCGCGCTGGCGCCGACCTCCGCCTCTGCCTGGGGTGGCTGGCACGACGGCTGGCG
>JBAVEE010000642.1:0-5945 GCA_049587575.1 Bradyrhizobium sp. | reverse complement strand
TCGGTCACCCGGTCGACTAGCGCCAAAATACCAGCTGGCCTATCGTCCGTCCCATGCGTTTGAAATCAAGTATCTGGGTGGCCGCCTATCTGCGCCGTTGTCAGACCGCGGGCGTCTTCGGCGCCGTGCGCCGGCGCGGCGCGGAGGAAGCCGGTGCGGTGTTCGTCAAGGTGGCGCTGCTCGACGGCAATGCCATGCTGTATGTGCCGGCGCCGCAGACGGTCTATGACGACAGTCGGCCGATCGAGCGCTTTTTCATGCCGACATCAGAAGAGCCGGTGTCGG
Source organism: Bradyrhizobium sp. (assembly GCA_049587575.1). Lineage (GTDB taxonomy): Bacteria > Pseudomonadota > Alphaproteobacteria > Rhizobiales > Xanthobacteraceae > Bradyrhizobium. The sequence goes on along the minus strand of JBAVEE010000642.1, from coordinate 5,660 downwards.
AGCAGTCCGTGGAAGAGCGACTTCAGAAGGAAATCCGATTCGACCCGGATGTCTGGATCGTGGAAACCGAGGATCGGGCGGGGCGGCATTTTCTCGATTTGGCGCGAGCCTGATCGGTTCTGATCGAATCAGAACCGCGGTTCTGGTCCCTTGTTCTCGCGGGTTTTCTTGACGTGAACCGGTATCCGCTCCCGGATCACGTCCGAGGCCATGCTTCGCTCGAAAATGCCCTTGCTAGCGTCCCGAGCCTTGCGAGCCCGTCCGCGGGACTGCGCCAATGCCCGGCAGTTGCGTCGCCGGGTGGTTTTGGGCGACCGCCGGGCGCGCGCGATTGCGTTCGTCGTCGTAGAGTGTGGGGCGGTACTTGGCGCGGGTGACCGCCATCGTCGAACCGCGCCATGCGGCCAGCATGATCAGGGCGGACCGCTCGCTCAATCCGTCGTACAGCCGCGACAGCCGGTAGACGGTGTGAACCGACGTGCCGATTTCCGGCTTGAGAAAAAGCAATACCCGCTGGAACACCGGGCTCGGCATGCCGAGCGCCTTGGCCGCGCAGGCCAGCGGCTCGCCGCCGGGATCGTCGACCACCTGGCAAGCGACTTTCCACGGCAAGATCAGGGATTCGCCGAGTTCGAGCGTAAAGTTTTCGACATCGGCGGCAAACGCGGCCATCTCCAGCGTCTCGATGGCGCGTGCCCCGCGCGCGGCGGGAATTCGCGGCGAAGCCTTCAACGGCGTTTCTGAAAGATTGTGCAGGATCAAGGCGCGCTCGCTGCTGCCGGCGCCGAAAAACAGGCCGCTGATTTCGGCGGCGTCCGTTGGCTGCATCGACAAATTCGAGGCCATCCGCGCTTGCGCTTCGCTCGGTGCCCTGGCCTTCGGCACAGCCGGCGGGCTTGCAGCAATCGCGTTCGCATGAATTTCCTCGGCCAGCGGCACGCGCTGATCGGGATGAGAGGGCTTCAGCCCGAGTTGTTTCAGGACCTGGACTGGCGTGCCCGGATAGACGGCAAGCCGTGCCCGTACGGCCGCGCGCGTTGCGTCGTCGACCTGATCAATCAGGCGGGAGGTGAGTTCGACAAACTGCCGCGCTTCGTCCTCGCTATGCATGCTGGCCTGAACATAGAGATCGGTGAGTACGCGCAGCAAGGTGGGCCGGATGTCGACGCCCTCTCGGCGGGAGAGTGTCATCAACCCGTCAAAGCCCGGAAACAGCGGAGGAGTGGTCATGTCAGGGGTACGCGACTGAGTAATTCTTCATACCAGCCTAGTTCACTTGCTTTAAAAGCTCGTTAAGGAAAACAATCGGTGAACCCGCATCGTCAACTTTGCACCATCACATGAGGTCGCCGACCGGTGTTCCGGTGCTGGCGTCAAGCCGGGTCGGCGGCACCGCGTTAAGATGCCGTTAACCACGTCCTGTTCTTAATGTTGGCCTGTCGCCGCCAAATCGCGCCAGAGCGGCAACCAGAGAGAGTTCTAAATGGGCACCATCATTGAATTTCCGGCGGATGCGGCATCGCGGCGGCCGGGCTCAACCATGGATGGCGTCCCGCGCGAAGGGTTGGGGACCGTCCTGATCCTTCCCGTCGTCCGAATCGAACGCGAACCCGACGAAACCAGCGGTGGTCGCGGACCGGAAGAAGGCACCGCCCCGGGCCGCCGCCGGCGGCGGCGCTGACATCGGACATTCGATATGCCGGAGACGTATATTCCGATCCGGACCGGCCCGCGGGCTTGCAGCTCTGCACCGGTGCTGTCGCTGCTCGCGATAAGCCTGGCGCTCGCGGGGTGCAGCGGCGGCGAGTTCGGCCGCACCCGCCAGGATTTCCTCAATGACGACATGCATCGCTGGATTGGCGGCGAGGCAACGGCGAGCGTCGGCCTGGGCGCGTCGCAATTTCAGCTCACCGACGGCGAGCGGCAGCTTCGCGATCTGGCCTATCCCCTGATCGAACCGCCGCATTCGCGTCCGGCCTGGAAGAGTGTGTTCGGTGATTACGCGGCGTTGCCGTCGCCGTGGCGGCAGAAAGTCGTGTTCGATCGCACCGCCTATGGACGTGAGCTGATCGACGAGCCGCACCGTTCCCATGCGTCGCGCTATTCGCAGCTGATTGATGATGTGCGCGACGACATTACCCGCTTCGAGCCGTTCTTCGCCAGTGCCGTCCGCGTGCTCGATCTCGACAGGAAACGCAACGCGAGCCTGGCGCATGTTTCGCAATTGTCGCCGCGCGAACGCGCCGACGCGGTCGCCCGTATGGAAGAGAATACCCTGATCGTGCAGTGGGTCCAGCAATGCCTGGAGCGAAGAATCTCCTCGTATCGCTGGGCGCTGGAACGGCTGGTGATCCAGGCCCCGGACAACATGGCGGCCGAAGCCGATCGCTTGATCGGCGAACTCGCCGCCCAGACCGCCAACCCGCCGGTTGCGGCGCAGCCAGTGATCGGGCGTGCGCTCAGCACGCGGGGCTGAAGATTTTCCTAAAGGATCGGAAGTGCCTGGATCAGCGCCTGGCAGGCGTCGGTTCTGTCTGCACCTTGCAGCTCGATGCGGCCAGAGAAGCCTGGGCCTGCGGCATCAGGCCAGGTTCCGGCGCCAGGGCCTTCATCACGATCAACCCGGCCGCGGTTGGCGAATCGATGATCAGGCGGTCGGCCGCGGTCACGTCCTCGTCCTCGGGCAGTTCGGCGTGCTGCGCTTCGGTCATCAGATCGAGCTCGATCACCTTGCGTCCGGCGGACCGGTCGTTGATGGCGTAATAGGCGACTTCATTGCGCGTGTAGAACGAGACCGACGTATAGGCCTGGCTGACGGGGACCGTGAGTTTGATCGGTCCACCGGACAGGTCGTAACGGCAGATCGCAACCGCGAAGGCCGGGTCCATGAACGGCAGCGGCGCGTTGTTCGGATCCGGCAGCGGCAGGGACGTCACGGCGTTCAGCTTTGTGATCGGCGCGAGACGCGAATAGGCGTCCTGGGTCGCAATGCGGGGCAGGGCCAGCACGCTGACAAGATGCACGATGCCGCCCAGCAGCACGCCTGCGACGATCGCGAACAACAGGCGAGTCATGGGCACCCCACGGTCGCAATCGATGGCATCGGCGCATCGCTCTGGGTCCGCGTCGCCACGCCGACCGGCGTATCGTAAAGCCGAAGCACCAGCGCATAGCGCTCGATCCCCCCGGTGGGCAGCCAATTTCCCGCGCGCGATCTTGACGCTACCCGCACCTCGAACGCGCCGTCCGCGCCGCGGATGATTTCCTGGCTGGTGAAGCCGTAGCGTTGCAGCGAATTCGCGACGAGACGCCCCTTCGAATCGTAGAGCGTCAGCGTCCAGAATCGTGCCGCCGGTGTCACCCCGCTCACGACCACGTCGCAGCGGCCATCGAGCGGCCGCTTGCGGTCATCCGTCGTTGCCGAGAACGCCACGCCGTCACCGGTGCCGACCGGGAGCTCGCCACTGCGGGCAATGGATGCGCGCGAATAGGGATCGACGTCGGCGGTGCCGGTCTTGGGGCGGGCGGTCCATGCGCCGATCGTGAGAGTGCCGAGATCGGTGCCGCGCGTCGCGGTCACCCATGTGGCGCCAAGGCCGACGACAGTGGCGAGGATCAGCGCCAGCAAGGTGATGAAGATCAGCCGCACGGTCAGTTCTTGCGCGCTGCAGGCAAAGCCGGGGTGTCGGGCACTGCCGAGGCAAAGCTGTCCGGGAATCCGACGGAGTTGGAGGACACCGGCTTGACCGGCTTCGCCGGCTCGCCGGCGGTCTTGGCCGCATCGTCGAGCATTTTTTCCACGCGCACCAGGATGTCCGCACCGCGTTTGGTGAGAACCGGCGGCGGCGACTTGATGTCCGCAGGCTTCGTAGCGCCCTTGGCCGCCATGAACGCGGAGGCGGCAGGAGCAGGCAATTTCGTGCCCATGCCGACACCCGCGATTTCCTTGATCTCGACCCCCTGATGGGCGGCGACCATGATGTCGTGCCAGGTCTGCGCCGGCAGCGAGCCGCCGGTCATGCGGTTGGTCGGGGAGTAATCGTCATTGCCGTACCAGACGGCGCAGGTGAAGTTGCCGGTATATCCGACGAACCACGCATCACGATAGGCGTTGGTGGTGCCGGTCTTGCCTGCGGTCGGGATGCCATCGAGCGCCGCGCGCCGCGCGGTACCTTCGCTGACCACGTGGCTCATCATCCCCGCCATGTCGGCGGCAACCGATGCCGGTATCGCCTGCTGCGGCTTCTTGCCGTCGCGATCGAAACGCCAGACCAGGTCGCCGGCGCCGGTGCGAACTTCGAGTATCGCGTGCGGGGTGACCGACTTGCCCTTGTTGGGGAAGGTCGCATAAGCCACCGCGTGCTCGAGCACCGTGACGTCGTCGGCGCCGATCGGCAACGAGGGTGTGTCCGGCAGCGGCGCCTTGATGCCGAAGCGGCGCGCGACCTCCACGATCTTGGCGCGGCCGACCTTGGCCGGATTGGGCGACTTGCCGCCGAGCGCGATCGACAGCTTCACCGGAACGACGTTGATCGAGCGGGTGATCGCCTGGGTCAGGGTCACCGGGCCGGAATAGGAGTGGCCGTAGTTCTGCGGACACCAGTTGCCGATGCAGACCGGGCCGTCGACGATGATCGAGGTCGGCTTGAAGCCGTTGAGCAGGGCGGTCGTGTAGACGTACGGCTTGAACGACGAACCGGGTTGCCGGTAGGCGTCGGTGGCGCGGTTGAACTGGCTGGCGCCATAGTCGCGGCCGCCGACCATCGCGCGCACGCCGCCGTCGAGATCGGCGACCACGGTGGCGGCCTGCGTCGCGTGATAGTCACGGCCGAACTGGCGCAACTGGTTCTCGATGGCGTCTTCCGCGGCGCGCTGCACATTCATGTCGATCGCGGTGCGGACGACGAAAACGCGCTCATTATAGGATTTCGGAAACGTATCGACGAGCTTGCGCATTTCGTCGAACGCCCAGTCGAGATAATAGTTCGGCGAGTTCTCGTCGCGGCGATCAACCGCGGTAGCCGGATTGCGCCGCGCGCCGAACACCTGGCCTTCGGTCATGAAGCCGGCGTCGACGAGGTTATCCAGCACCACGTTGGCGCGGGCACGCGCGGCGGGCAGGTTGATGTGGGGTGCATATTTGGTGGGCGCCTTGAACAATCCCGCGAGCATCGCGGCTTCCGCGAGATTGACGTCGCGCGCCGACTTGTTGAAGTAGAAATGCGCCGCGCCGTCGACGCCGAAGGTGCCGCCGCCCATATAGGCGCGATCGAGATAGAGCTTGAGAATTTCATTCTTGGTGAGCCGCGTCTCCAGCCAGATGGCAAGAAACGCCTCGTTGACCTTGCGCTCGATGGTGCGCTCGTTGCTCAGAAACAGGTTCTTGGCAAGCTGCTGGGTGATGGACGAGCCGCCCTGTCGGACGCCGCCGGCCTGCGCATTGGTCAACAGCGCGCGGAGGGTGCCGGCGATGTCGATGCCGAAATGGTCGTAGAAGCGCCGGTCCTCGGTCGCCAGCGTGGCCTTGATCAGATTGTCTGGAAAATCCTCTAGCGGAATCGAATCATTGTGCTTGATGCCGCGGCTGCCGATCGGATTGCCGTAGCGGTCGAGGAAGGTCACCGCCAGATCGGATTTCTTCAACCAGTCCTCGTCGGCCG
>JBAVEE010000641.1:0-6930 GCA_049587575.1 Bradyrhizobium sp. | reverse complement strand
GGCGGCGAGCCTGTATGGGAACTGGTCGCGCGCCATCTGCGGACGAAAAAGACCATTGCGGCGCCCGAACTCAACCTGCCGCGTCTCAAGAACGTCGATGGCAATACCGGCATCGCCGGCTGACGGTCGCTGTTTAGTGACGGAGGCGCCGGCGTTGCCGTGAGGGATCGCTTGTAGCGCACGTTGCCAGAGGCCTCGGAAAGAGCAATGGCGATGAGGGACCGATACAAGCGGCGTCGGTCCCTCGCATCTCGGCTGCCGCGATTTCAGCCCGTCGTCACCGCTTTCAATTTGGGGATGCCAAGCATCTTGAGCGCTGCCGTCTCGTAGAATGGTTCGCTTTCGCCCCGCCGCATCTTGCGCAAGAAATATTTCTCAAATCCGACCTTGGCAGCATGAACCCATTTGCCGTCGGATGACCAGTTGACGTTGCGCGGCGGAATCTGGGGTTGGGCCACGAATGCGATTCCGTTATCGCCGAAATCGGCCAGGCAGACGGCGTTCCATGTTGGCTCGTGCGTGGGTGGTTTGCCACGCAGCAGTTGGCCGATATTGAGGGCCGTAGCCGTAACCATGGACTCGATCATGAAGCCAGTCTTAGGTACACCGCACGGAACAGGTGTTGGACCGACCGGCGCGATTGCGACGCACACACCGACCGAGAAGACATTGGTGAATTTCGGATTACGCTGGTGTTTGTCGACGATGACGAATCCGCGCGGATTGACCAGACCGTCGATGCCACGAAGCGGCGCGATGCCACGAAACGCTGGCAACATCATCGAAAAACCGAACGGAAGCTCATGCGTCTTGGTCATGGAGCCATCCGCGGCAACCTCTTCGGCGGTTATCTTGCCGTCCTCGATCATCTTGACACGGCAGTTCGTCAGCCACTTGATGTGGTGTTCGCGCATTTCGCTCTCGAGTAGACCCTTGGTGTCTCCGACGCCGTCCAGGCCGAGATGGCCGACATAGGGTTCAGCAGTCACAAAGGTCATTGGGACGCGGTCGCGAATTTTCCGCCGACGCAATTCGGTGTCGAGGATGAAAGTGAATTCGTAAGCCGGGCCGAAACAAGATGCGCCCTGAACCGCGCCGGTCACGATCGGCTTCGGATTTTTGCAGAATTCCTCGAAACTCACCGCCGCCTTTTCGGCATGATCGATGTGGCAGATCGAGCTGGTGAAGCCGTCAGGACCGAGCCCCTGGATTTCATCGAAGGCGAGTTCAGGTCCGGTCGCGATAATCAGGTAGTCATAGCGCAAGGTCGAACCGTCCTCGAGCTGAAGGCGGTTCTCGTCCGGCATCAGTTTGCTGACCGGGACGGCCTTGAAGCCGATTCCGCGCCTGGCAAAGGTCGGCGCCAGATCGACTTCGACCGATTCCCGTGTTCGCCAGTTGACGGCAACCCACGGGTTCGACGGCACGAAATGATAGATCGGATCCTTGGTGACGACCGTGAGCGTGTCTTCCGGCCGCATCTGATCCTTCATCTCATAGGCCATGATGACGCCGCCCAAGCCGGCTCCCATGACAACGATTTCCGCCATTGCAGCCTCCCTTACCTTTAGGTGTTTTAGCCTATTATATTCAGATATATGAATTTGTCGATTTGCGTTTTTTCCAAGATCATCTTGCGCCGCAATAATTTGGAATGGCGTGGTCGGCCAATCCGGTTCGCTGGAGAGGCGCGGGTTAGGCCCGCGCCAGCAGGCGTAGGTCGAAGCTTCAACTCTGATTGTCGCGCTGATTTCGATAGCGGCCCTCGGGATCGGCGCTATGCTCTGGCGGCACTGGCAGGAGAGCCGCGCTCAGAAACCTGATCGAACGGCCCGATCAGGCGCCGCCCTTCGTCGATTTGCCGACGAGAGAATTGCACCGCTTCAGTTGCTGTCGCCATTTCTCTCCGACGCTCTGGACTCTGCGGATACGACACAATTCTCGTCAACGGGCACGAAGGAGAATTTGATCTACCTCAGAACATCTCCGGGGAGGGCGTGGCATCATTAACAACGCCGGATGACGGAGGGCATGATATGCGTGCGTTATTTATTGCATTTTTGGCGGTCGGCGTATGTTCAGCGCTTGCTGCCGCGCAGACGCAACCGGCGAGCAGTCCCCCTGATGATGTGCAGAATGGTCATTACTTGGCGGTCCTCATGTGCTCGAACTGTCATGTTGCCGGTCCCGATCAATCGATCGAACCAGTTCTGCAGCCACCGGCGCCATCGTTTGATTCCATTGCTAAACGCAGCACCACCACCGCCGAGACAATACGAGCGTTTCTGACCACAACGCATCGCAACCTCGGCAACCCCGCCGGTATGCCGAACCCCGAACTCGTGGACTTCCAAACAAGGCAGGTGGTGGCTTATCTTTTGAGCCTGCGCAATCCGTCTGCTGCCGCACTTGGTCGCAAGCCGGCTGCGGCCCAGGAAAGATCGTGCCGCGCGGAAATCACGCGCCTGGAAGTGGTACTGAGCCAGGCGCGCGCGAGCGGGAAGGCTGTGGGAAGCGCGCCCGAATCGTCCGCCGCACGGCTTCACCATCAGCCCACCATTCAATCCGCTGAGCAGGCAGCGCGTGAGGCCGAAAAAACGGTCGAAACGGCGCTTGCGCTCGCTCGGAAATTGGAGGCGGAAGGTCTGGACGCCGAATGCGCCGCAATGCTCAAGAAAGTTGAGCCGCCGGCTGGCTCGCGCTGACCGGCACATGAGGGCCGTCAAGAGGACGCATCAGAGCGCGTAACGCGCGAGGCGCTCGAAATAGGTGGATCGGCCCAGACGAACCCCGGACCCATTTCGGTCGCCCGGGGGCGCTGACATCCAAGCCTTGGTTACGCCAGAACCCGGTCAGGCACCCGTCGCAGACGCTTTCGCTTAGCGGAATCGCGTCGAGGCTGGCTCGAAATGCCGGGCGCTCAAAGGGAAGCCGTCTTCCTGAGGACATTATCAGGTACCTTTACCAGTTGAGGGGGCTCTGGAGGCCACTGGCGCGTCAGCAACTTGCCGAACGGCGCACAGCAAAAGTTGTCAATCATGGGTTGGATTTTGCTAGGGATAGCATTGTTGCGTGGTGTGACCCCGAGTCGATGTGCAGTCGCCAGGGCATAAGCTCAAATCCAACGGTCCGGTGAAATGGTGTCTTCCGATTGGCAGGTCATGACGGCCCAGGCGCGGCCCGGCTTGGATCGCTCCGTGGTGGTCGTTATTTTTGCGCTGCTGGCCGCCGCCTCGTTTCTCCCGGTGCTGCTGACGCCGATTCCGGCGATGGTCGATTATCCCAATCACCTCGCCCGCATGTATATTCTGAGCCAGAACGGCACGCCGGCTGCCAACCCGTATTACGAGGTGGCTTGGGCGCTCTATCCCAATCTGGCGATGGATTTGCTGGTGCCGCAGATCGCGCGGCTGGTCAGCGTCGAAAATGCCACCCGGCTGTTCCTGCTGTTGAGCCAGTTCTTGATCGTCGGCGGCGCGCTTGCGCTCGAACGGGTCGTGAAGGGGCGTCTCCATCTCGCCGGCTTCGTGGCGCTCATGTTCCTCTATTGCCTGCCGTTTACCTGGGGCTTCGTGAACTTCGAATTCGGCCTCGGCGTCACGCTCTGGGGCATCGCCGCCTACCTGATGGTGGCGGAGCGCGCATGGCCGCTGCGTTTCGTCGTCAACGCGGTTTTCGTCGCCGCGCTGTTTGCGGCGCATTTCTTTTCGCTGGGCATCTACGGCGCGACGCTCGGGCTCTACGAACTGTGGCGCGCCCGCGACCGCAAACTATCGTATCGCGACGCCGCATTGCGGCTTGTGGTGCTCGCAGTGCCGGCGTTGGCGCTGTTCGGGGTCATGAAATTGACCGCCGGCTCGATCGGAAGCGAGGGCTCGGCCTGGCATTTTGAGTTCAAGCCGCTCTGGCCGTTTCGCATCATGAACGGCTACAATTTGACGGTGTCGGCGGCCACTGCGTTGGCACTGGTGGCGTCGCTGTATCTCGCGGCCAGGCGCGGCGTCCTGAAGCTCGAACCGGCCGGGGTTTGGCTCGCGATCGGCTTTGCCCTGCTTTATCTCGCGATCCCTTCTCGCCTGCTCGGCACCTCGTTTGCCGACCTGCGGGTGATCCCCGCGGCGGCTTTGATCCTTCCGGCGTTCTGCTCGCTGTCGCTGCCCAGCCGGCGATGGACGATGGCGGCGCTCGCCGCCGTCAGCGCTATCACGCTTGCCAATCTGACGGTGGTGTATGCGGTCTGGCTACCTTATCGCGCGGACTATGCTTCCATCATCGCGTCGTTCTACAAGATCGACCGCGGTTCAAAGGTGCTTATCGGAGACAGCGGCGACGGCGAGGATCCGCCATTTAACGACCTCACCCGATATCCGATGGTTTATGCGCCGACGCTGGCGGTGCATTACGCCAACGCCTTTGTGCCCAATTTATTCACCGCGGTGGGCAAGCAGCCGGTGCAGGCGCGCGCCGCGGAGCAGCGTCTTGCCATCCCCGAAGGCGGGCCGGTGCCGGTGCGCCTGCTTGCCGCGATCGCGGCGGGTCAAACGCTCTCCGGAGTCCCGCCGTTCATCCGCGCCTGGCAGCGGGATTACGACTACCTCTATGTGCTCGGGCCGCACATGGCGAACCCGCTGCCCGACCTCCTGGAGGAATTGGACAGCTCCACGCGCTTTGTCCTCTACAAGATCCGCCGGACGCCCTAACCAGGCCGGCAAAAGCGGCGTGAAACCGAGCCTTCTTTTTGCGGTTGCGGCAAGGCCGCCTTAACTATCGGTGGCTAGACTTCCGCCCGTTCAACCGGGTGGAACCTTCTCCATGGCGGCCGTTTCCGAACCGATCAGCTACAGCATCGTCATCCCGGTGTTCAACGAGGAAGCCGTGCTGCCGGTGCTGCTGCGCCGGCTCGACCAGTTGCTCGCCCGGCTTTCCGAGCCGGCGGAGGCAATCTTTGTCGATGACGGCAGCAACGACTCCAGCCCTTTGGTGCTGCAGGCGCTAGCCAAGCGTGACCCGCGCTTTCGCTATATCGGCCTGTCGCGCAATTTCGGCCATCAGGTTGCGATCACCGCCGGCATGGACGCGGCGCAAGGCAACGCGATCGTGGTCATGGATGCCGATCTGCAGGACCCGCCCGAGATCGTCGAGCAGCTGATCGCCAAATGGCAGGAAGGCTATGACGTCGTCCATGCGCGCCGCCTGTCGCGTGCCGGCGAAACCCGGTTCAAGCGCGCCACCGCTCACTTGTTCTATCGGCTGCTCGGCAGCATGTCCTCGGTCGGCATCCCGGCCGATATCGGCGACTTTCGCCTGATCGATCGCAAGGTGCTCGACGCGCTGCGCCAGATGCCGGAGCAGGACCGTTTCGTGCGCGGCATGGTCGCCTGGCTCGGCTTCCGCCAGACCGAAGTGACTTTCCATCGCCTCGAGCGCGCCGCAGGCGAAACCAAATACCCGCTGTTCAAGATGGTCCGGCTCGCGTTGAACGCGGCGCTCGGCTTTTCCGATGCGCCGCTGCGGCTGGCAATCTGGTGCGGGCTCGCTGTGTCGGGAGCGGCGCTGCTCTACGGCGGCTGGGTGATGGTGCTGTGGATGAGCAATGACAGCCATCTGATCGCCGGCTGGTCTTCGACCATCGTCATCGTGTCGCTATTGTGCGGGATGAACATGCTGATGACCGGCATTGTCGGACTTTACGTCGGGCGCATCCATGCCGAGGTGAAGCGGCGCCCGCTCTATGTGGTGCAAAAGCGGCTCGGCTTCGAGCACGACGAGGCCACGGCAGCGCGTCCGGCGATCCGCGCCGTGCACGAATAGGCGCGCGCCCCATGACCGAACTCTTCGACAGTTATCGCAGCAACTACCAAGACGTGGTCCAGTCCTCGATCGATTTCTCGGGTCTGCCGCATAGCTTCTTTATGCGCGCCAAGGCCGACCTGCTGCGCGAATTGATCGCGCGGCGGCTCGGGCCGGCAATGCCTGCCATGCTCGATGTCGGCTGCGGTGTCGGCAGCCTTCACCCCCTGTTGCGCGGCATGGTCGGCCGATTGAGCGGCATAGACGTGTCCTCGGACTGTATCACGCAGGCGCGTATCAACAATCCTGACGTCGACTATCCCGACTTCGACGGCGGGAGTCTTCCTTTCGACGATGCCAGCTTCGACCTGGTGACTGCGATCTGCATGATGCACCATGTTCCGCCCGCCGATTGGACGTATTTAATGAGCGAGATGCGGCGCGTGGTGCGGCCGGGGGGGCTGATCTGCGTCATCGAGCATAATCCGCTCAATCCACTAACCCGTCTGGCTGTTTCGCGCTGTGAATTCGACAGCGACGCCGCCTTGCTCGGCGCCGGCAAGGCGCGGAAGTTGATGGCGGCCGGCGGCCTGCGCCAGATCGGCGCGCGCTATTTCCTGCTGTTGCCTTGGGAAACGAAGCCCGCGCGCCTTCTCGAGAACGCATTAAGCAACGTGCCGTTCGGCGCGCAGTACGCTGCTTTCGGCACTGTCTGAGTTATTATCCGGCTGGGCTATTTCTTCGGCGCACCGTCATCGGTTTGGTCGCGGCGGACAATTCAGCGGCCCAAGCCCGACAGGCCGCCATTTATAGAAGGCATATCCGGCCGAGCTGTTGACGTTGCCTTCACTATCTTCTGGGCTTTTCTTACGTTCTGCGAGGAGAGAAATGCCGAAATTTCATCCTGCTCTGCGGCCGTTTTTCGCCGTCTATATCGTGACCATTTCGGCGATGGTCTTCGATTTCTGGCTGATTTCAGTCATGCCTCAGGGCATTCGTCTAACAACGGATATTATCGTCTCCCTCTCCGCAGGTCTTGTCTTGACGGTTGGCGGCCTGCTTTTCTCTCTTAAAGGCAAGATTTCATTTTCGGCAGCCGCCTTTGCATTCGCGAATGTCTGCCTTCTAAGTCAGGTCAAT
>JBAVEE010000640.1:0-2462 GCA_049587575.1 Bradyrhizobium sp. | reverse complement strand
ACCTGGGAGCGGGTATCGCAGATGGCGACAGCGGCCTGAGCAAACGCCGCGCGGGATATTACGCCGGCACCACCTTGCTTGTGCGAACGTTGGGATTCGAACCCGGCTGGTTCAGCCCTCATCCTCGTCCAGTTCGGCCGCCGCCATCGATTCCCTGGCGTGCACGATGAAGCGATCGGCGTCCTTTTTCATCTCGCGAATGAGTTCGTCGGCGTCGCGGCGAAAGCGATCGAGGTCGAGCTTCAGTCCACCGGCGGAGGGTTTGGCCACCGACACCGCGTAGGCCATCATGCGCATGGTCGCCGAAAGTCTCAGCAGCAACAGCGGGAGGAGGTCGTCGGCAACGTCCTCCTCGTCCGCGAACTCCGAAACGCGTTGGAACAGGAGATCCGTGAGCCGATTGAAATCAGCAAGATCTTCGTTTTCGTCCTCGCTGGAAAGATCATCCTTGTCGTCGGGCATACCGGCCTCGCTGGGCTTGTCAGGAGTGGTGCGGGCGGTGGGACTCGAACCCACACGACGTTGCCATCGAGGGATTTTAAGTCCCTTGCGTCTACCAATTCCGCCACGTCCGCTTTGGTCGCCAAATCAGATACTTAGCGCGTTTTTTGGCCGAGTGGAATTGGCTCGGGCGCAAGCACGCGCCCCTTCCTTAAGCGAGTGCGCTTGACAAGGCAAAGCCTCAATCCCGACACCTGCGGCTGCTTTACGCAACCTCAATGTTGTCGGATTACCAAGGTCGCATGATTGCCTCGCTTTCCCGCTCCCAGTTGTTGCCACGCGCCGTCGCCTTCGTGGCGCTGCTTGTGCTCGGCTTTCCGCTCGGCGGCTGCGCCGGCATGGGCGAGGGCATGACTTCGGCGTTCGCCGACCCCGCGAAATACGATCTTTACGATTGCAAGCAGCTGGAGCCCGAGCGCAAGAACCTGGCCAACCGCGCCGCGGAGCTGCAGGGTCTGATGGCGAAGGCGCGGACCGGTGTCGCCGGTTCTGTGGTGGCCGAACTCGCCTATCGCAACGAATACATCGCCGTTCGCGGGCAAGCCAAGAATGCCGACGAAGCCTGGCGCAGCAACAAATGCCAGGACACGCCGCCGGCGCCGCCCAAACCCGCGACGGCGACGGCGCCGCCGACCAATGACAGGGCGGGACATTCGCAGGTGCGGTCCGGCAACGCGATCTACTGAGCAACGACCGTAAACGCCCGCGCGCGGCTCATCTCACGCACGCCAGCCGTAAATCCAGTCCTGTCGCGCCAGCATGCGCTTTGGGCCCATCGCCTTGATGACAAGATCACGCGCGACGGCGAGGGGGCCTGAGAGATGATAGATCCGTCCCGCCTGCCGCGCGGCGCGCTGAACCCGGGCCACTCGCGGCCGGCGCAGGCACGCGTAACGCTGCAGCGCGGCGGGGATCGTCGGTCCGCCTTCGTGTTGGGTTTCACCGAGGCATTTGGCGAGCACCGCGGCGTCCTCGATCGCCATTCCCGCGCCCTGGGCGGCGAAAGGCAGCATGGCGTGGGACGCATCCCCCAGCAAGGCGACGGCGCCGTCGGTCCATTCGCCGCCATCGGGAACGGTGAACAGCGCCCATTTACGCCACTCATCGACAGCGCCGATCACCATCCGCGGGACGGCATGCCATCGCGCCGCGGCGAACGCGTTCTCGATTTCGTTGGCCTCGCCGGGCGCGCTCCAGCCCGGCCTGTTCCATGTTCCCGATACAACCGCGACGACATTGATCTGGCGCGCGCCCGAGATCGGATAGGCGACGAGGTGCGCGTTCGGTCCCATCCAGAGCTGAACTCGGCGGGAAGTGTATTCCCGCGGCAGCCGTGTCGTATCGAGCGTGCCGCGCCAGGCGATGAGACCCGAGAACTGCGGCTTGACGTCCGGAAACAGCTGATGCCGGACGGCCGACCAGATTCCGTCGGCGCCGACCAGCGCCACCGCCAGCTCCTGCTGCCGCGCCATGCCGCTGCGCTGGGCCACGGTCAGCCCCTCGGCATGGCTGCCGACAGCGTCGAACTGGCAGCCGAGCCGCAATTCGATGTCGGGATTGTCGTTGACATGGGCCGCCAGCGCCGCCTGCAGATCGGCGCGGTGCATGACCCAATAGGGTGCGTCGGCCTGTAACGTCGCGGCGTCGCCGAGCGGCAGACGGATGATTTCGCCGCCGTTTCGCGCGTTCATGAGGTCGATGGCGTCGGGCGTCACCGCACGGGGGGCAAGCCGCGGCTGCAGGCCGAGATCGATCAGCACGCGGCTCGCATTGGGCGACAGCTGCAGTCCGGCGCCGGCTTCCTCCAGGCGCTCGGCCTTCTCAAGGACGACGACGCGAAAACCCTGTCGCGCCAGCGCCAGCGATGCGGTCAAGCCACCGATCCCGGCACCAGCGACGATGATGGTGCGAGACGCCACCGGCCGTTTCAGGCGACCTTATCTACCAGCACGCATTCAGGC
>JBAVEE010000639.1:0-6320 GCA_049587575.1 Bradyrhizobium sp. | reverse complement strand
TGGCCGCGCTGCGCTGACGCTGGCCGAAGAGGTCTGGCGCGCCGCGCGCAAGAGCGAGATATTCGACGCTGCGCAGTTGCAGGAGATTTTGCAGCGCCGCGCGCCGATCTACGACAAATCGGCCGACGGGCACTACAACCTGATCTCGGCGCTGCATAAAGCGGTGCGCGGCTCCGATCCGGATGCCGCGCTGTATTATCTCGCCCGCATGATGGACGCCGGCGAGGACCCGCTGTTTCTGGCCCGGCGCGTGGTCCGGATGGCGGTCGAGGACATCGGTCTTGCCGATCCGCAGGCTCTGGTGATCGCCAACGCCGCCAAGGACGCCTTTGATTTCCTCGGGTCTCCCGAGGGCGAACTCGCCATCGCGCAGGCCGTCATCTATCTTGCCACCGCACCGAAATCGAACGCCGCCTACAAGGCGTTCGGGGCTGCCATGCGCGCGGCGAAGGAGGGCGGCTCGCTACTGCCGCCGAAGCACATTCTGAATTCACCGACCAAGCTGATGAAGTCGGAAGGCTATGGTGACGGCTACGAATACGACCACGACGCGCCGGAAGGCTTTTCGGGGCAGGACTATTTCCCGGAAGCGCTGGGACGCCGGACCTTCTATGATCCGCCGGAACGCGGCTTCGAGCGCGAGATCCGCAAGCGGCTGGAGTATTGGGCGAAGCTGCGCAGGGAGCGCGGTTGAACTATCCCTAAGGTTGTATTAGCCTCGGGTTTCCAGCAAATCGGGGGCGGCCTATGTCAACCGATGTTCTGATCAAAGTCGCGCCACTGATCGGCGGCGCCATCTTGCTGATCATTTGCCTTGTCGGCATCCTGCGCAGCCCCGCGGTCCCAAACGTGTATGCGGGGCTGCTCGCGTTCGGCGCATTGTTGTTCGTGATCCCGACGCTTTCCAACTTCAATTTTCACGGTCTCGGGATTGAATTTCAGGGCGCAACGACCGGTCAGGTCACCGAGCAGGCGGCCGGGATCAAGGCTGAGCTTGAGGATATCAAGACGGCCATCGCCGATCTCGGCAAGCGGGTGGCTCCGGCGGCCGCAGCCCCACCTCCGCCGTCGCCCGACTACGGAAAAAACCGCAGCTCGACCGTGATCGTCGTGTACACGACAGATCCAAAAACAAAAGCGGTCGCGTAGCGGATGGAGGAGGACCTGCTGAAGAAAGGTTATCAGGCGACATCGATATTTTCCGACTATTCCGAGCTTAGCGACGCCAGAAAGGGACCCTCGGGGTCGGTGCGGTTTGTCTATACCGATCAGACCCTGGCGAACTCCGTCAAGCAATTGTTGCGGCCCGAGACTTCCGGCCTGACCCTGCTGCCGGATGATCCGCGCCAACAGATGTCCGGGGACGTGCAGGTGCTGTTGTTTTGAGTTTTCGCCGCCCGGCAGGCATTTTCGCGCCGAAACGGCGCTGATTTCGCCGTGACGTTTCACTGCATTTGCGCTACCCCAACTCCTTAAGTCGGGAGCCGCAACCATCATGAGCCGTCGCGTCAAAAGACCCCTGAAGGCCAAGGGCGATCGCCCGAAGGGTGCGCGGCCATATCGGGGTTCGCAGGCGGAGCGGCCGCAGGCGCATCGTGCCGGCGGCAAGCCCGCGGCCCGATTTTCCGCGCCGCGCGCCGCGAAGCCGGCGCCCTTCGTTCCTGAGCCCGAAAAAATCGTCGCCGAGCCGCCGCCGCTGCCGACGAAAGTCCAGACCGTTGTGGTGACGGCGGACGAGAACAACATGCGCGTCGACCGCTTTCTGGAAGCGCGGTTTCCCGGCCTGTCGTTCTCCCACATCCAGCGCATCGTCCGCAAAGGCGAGCTGCGCGTCAACGGCAAGCGCGCGGACAGCAAGGACCGGCTGGAGGAGGGACAGAGCGTCCGCATTCCGCCGCTCAAGCTCGATGCGCCCAAAGGCGGAGCCCAACTCTCGGAAGCCGCGACCAAGACGCTGTCTGCTCTCAAGGACATGATCCTGTTTGAGGATGCCGACGTCATGGTGCTGAACAAGCCGGCCGGCCTCGCGGTGCAGGGCGGTTCCGGCACCACACGGCACGTCGACCAGATGCTGGAAGCGATGCGGGACGCGAAGGGGCAAAAGCCCCGTTTGGTGCACCGGCTCGACAAGGACACCGCGGGCTGTCTGGTGGTCGCCAAGACCCGTTTCGCCGCGACCGCGCTGACCGGATCGTTCCGCCATCGCTCGGCGCGCAAGATCTACTGGGCGCTGGTGGCCGGCGTGCCGAAGCCGAAGCAGGGCCGCATCTCGACCTATCTCGCCAAGGAAGAGGGTGAGGAAGACACCATCATGCGGGTCGCCGCCCATGGCGACGAGGGCGCCAGCCATGCCGTGACTTACTATGCCGTCGTCGAGACCTCGGCGCAGAAGCTCGCATGGGTTTCGCTGAAGCCGGTCACCGGGCGGACACATCAGTTGCGCGCGCATATGGCGCATATCGATCACGCCATCGTCGGCGACCCCAAATATTTCAACAAGGAGAACTGGCAGCTGCCGGGCGGCCTGCAGAAGCGGCTGCATCTTCTGGCGCGGCGGATCGTGATTCCGCATCCGCGCGGCGGCGTCATCGACGTCACCGCCCCGCTGCCGCCGCACATGCTGCAATCGTGGAACCTGCTGGGCCTCGAGGCCGACCGGTTCGACCCGATCGAGAACGCGCCTGAAGAATAATTTAGCTTGCGGTTTCGCAGGGCGATCACGACATAGCCTTCATGAAACGGCTATCGATCATTGCCTGTGCGATCGCTGCGGCGCTCATCGCGGCCGATGCTGCGCTCGCGCAGGTTCTCATTCCGCCGGGCGGTTCACAATTCAATCCGCCGCTGCCGCCACCTCTGCCTCCGCCGAAAATCGAGGTTCCGGTGGTGCCGCAGATGGATGCGCTGCCGCGCCGGAACTATTTGCCGGCACCGCGTCCGTCATTCGGCGACCGCATCACGACGTGCCTTGGCGACGGCGCCGCGGCCGGGCTTGGCCCGAGCGATCGGGAGGAATATTCCCGCAACTGCGCCAGCAGGTAGTTCCGATCCCGCGCAAGCAGAACAGCTCGCTTTGGCCGTTCATGCATAGGCCGCGCGATGGCGTTGCCGTCCGACCAGCATGCTCACCAGGAGCAGGTTGAGAATGTTGGCGCCGATGCCGACGGCGAACGCGGGCGCATAAAATCCGAGATGGTCGTAGAGCAGGCCGGCGAGCCAGCTGCCGGCGGCCATGCCGCCGCCGCTGAACAGCAACAGTGTCGGGATTCTCCAGTACGCTTCCGATGCCGGAAACAGTTCACGCACCGTCAGGACATACGCCGGGATGATGCCGGAAAAGCCGAGCCCGAAAGCGGCGGCCACCATAAACAGGCCAGCTTCATTCTGCGTCAACAGAAAGGCCGTCATCGACGCGGCCTGCCAGGCCGATCCGATCAATACGGTCGCAAGACCGCCGATACGATCGGAGATCACACCCCAGATTTGCCGGCTCAGGAACGCGGTGCCAAGCAGCACCGACAGCATCAGCGCGCCCATCGACCGGCTGATCCCGAGATCGCTGCAAAATGCGACCAGATGGCCCTGCGGCATCGCCATGGGAATGCAACACAGCACGGCGGCGGCGCACATTGCCGCGAACACGGCATTGGGCGGCCAGCCGAGCACACGCGCTTTACTTGAGTTGGCTCCGGACAGCCCCGCCGGATGAATCACTTCGGGTGGCGCGCCAAAATAAATCGCCGCAAGCGGCACGACACAAACGATCTCGGCGAGCGCATAGCACAGCATCGCCTGCCGCCAGCCGAAATGGCCAATCGCCTGTTCGAAGACCGGCGGCCATATCGCGCCGGCGAGATAGGTTCCGCTGGAGATCAGCGCCAGCGCCGAGCCGCGGCGGCGGTCGAACCAGCGGCTGACATAAATGTACAGAGGCGCGTTGATGCCGCCGATCCCGACCAAACCGATGAACAATCCGTGGCCGATCCATAGCGGCCAAGGCGGCCCGAGGGTCGAAATTGCGAGGCCAAGGCCGATCATCAACGAGCCGAAGATTACCGTCCAGCGCGTACCGATCCGATCGGCGACTCGGGACATGATGATTCCGCCCGCGCCGGAACCGAGCCACGCCAGCGCACTGGCGAGCGCCGGAACGGAGCGGGCCCCGCCCACCTCGCTGGCGATGTCCTTGAGCGCGACCACGGTAAGCCAGGCGCCGCCGAACGACATCCCAAGGATGAAGAGCGCTACTGAGGCGACGGCCCAGGAGGCCTTGGTCTCAACGGAAACTGGGGATTGCAACATGAGGGGAGAGCCCGGCCGATGAATCCCCTTTTACAGGCCGCGCGGAATTTCGCCACCCACATCCAGTCGGGTCTGCTCTACGTGCTGCATTGCGTCAAAATGCGAGCAAGTCCTGGTCCCGATACGGCGCGAGAAATGCGCGCAGCAAATCGAGCGGGCTCTCGACGTCGAAAATCGCCCATCCCTCGAGACCGTTTACCAGAATGAAATTCATCGTGACCGCTCGTCCCTGGTTATCGAACGCCACGGCGACATAGGTCTTGTCGAATGGCTTGTGCAGGACGGATAGCGAGATCGCACCGATCTGCCATGTCGATTCCGGCGAGTGGAATCAGGCCTCCGCCATGCGGATGCCTGCGCCGGCCGGCAGAACAAGACAGGCAAGCGGAACCAGGATCGCTGGCCAGATCATCGCTCTCGCCCGCGAGCTGGCTTTCTTTGCATCCATCCTTGTCGTACCCTCCGCAGAGATATCACCGACGCATGAAAGCCGAAAACGAGAGATGCGCGAGCTGTTCGATGAAGTGGCCGGAAAATCCCCGCTTGACCCGCAGGAGACCGTACGGCGCACGACGCGCGGACCGCAGCGCAAGCGGTTCTATGCCAGCGCGGGCGTTGGCGAGGCCAATGGCGGTTTCCTGGTCACGCTCGATGGCAAGCCGATCAAAACGCCTTCGGGCCAGCGGGTGATCGTGGCGGCGCGTTCGATCGCAGACGCCATCGCGGCGGAATGGAATGCGCAAACCGAGACCATCAATCCCCTGACCATGCCGCTGACGCGTTTCGCCAACAGCGTCGTCGATGGCGTGGTCGACAAAGTCGATGCCGTCGCCGACGACATTGCGAAATATCTGGGGTCCGATCTGTTGTTCTACCGCGCCGGCCATCCCGAGGCGCTGGTCGCGCGCGAAGCCGCGCATTGGGATCCGATCCTGTTCTGGGCCGCGGACACGCTGGGCGCCCATTTCATCCTCGCCGAAGGGCTGGTGCATGTCCGCCAGCCCGATTCCGCCATAGCCGCGGCGCGTGCGGCGCTGCCGTCGGATGCGTGGTCGATTGCCGCCCTGCATGTGGTCACGACATTGACCGGCTCGGCGCTGCTGGCATTGGCGCTATTGCAGGGCGTTCTCGATCAGGACCAGGTCTGGGCCGCCGCCCATGTCGATGAGGACTGGAACATCGAAAAATGGGGCGTCGACGAGGAGGTGGCGGCACGGCGCGCCGCGCGCCTGGTCGATTTCAAGGCCGCCGCGGACATCCTGAAGGCTTTGAATCCGGGGATCGGTTAACGACGGGTTTACGACACGAGGCTAGCTTCGGCCGGGCCTGACCCGGTGAAGTTGATGTCGATCGTGATTACGCCGAATGTTCCGCCGGTCGCCGCGCAAGGCGCGACGATGGCGGATATTGTCCTGCAGCCGGGCAGCGTGATCAGCGCCCGGGTGGTGCAGATTCTTGGCAACGACCAGGTGCGAATTGCGATCGGCGGCCAGTCGCTCGACGTCACGTCGCAGATCCCGCTGCAGGCCGGGCAGACGCTGCAGCTGCAGGTTTCGCAGACCGCCAATGGAATAGGCCTCGCGGTCGTCAGCCAGCAGGGCGGCGCTGCCGCCAGCCAGGGACTTGCCAGCGCGACCCTCGATCCCGCGACGCTGGCGCCCGACGCGGCAGCTATTGCAGCCCTCGCGCCGCCCGGCGCGACATCGGCGGGCAATCCGCTCACCGCGCTGGAGACGCTGGCGGTAACGGTCGCGGCCCAGAACGCGGCGACGCAGCAGACTTCGCTGGCGCCGCTGTTTGCCAATCTCGGCGCCGCCGCCGGATTGGCGGGGCTGCCGCCGCAGGTCCAGCAGGCCGTGGCCCAGGTGCTGGCGCAGCAGACCAGCCTCGATCAAAACCTCACCGGCCGTGACATCCAGCAAGCCTTCCAGAATTCCGGGCTGTTTCTGGAAGCATCACTGGCGTCGGGATCGGTTTCGCCGTCGGCGGCCACCCCGGATCTGAAGGCGGCCCTGATC
>JBAVEE010000638.1:0-1763 GCA_049587575.1 Bradyrhizobium sp. | reverse complement strand
GCTGGATTCAGGAGCGGGCGGCATGGCGGCCGGCGCGGAACGAAGGTCGGTTGCGGGCGGTCCGGCCGCCTGTGCCTGCGCGCGCTCGCGTTCCCTCCGCGATGAGGAGGAAAACATCAGATTGCGCCGCGGTTTGACGGCGGGCGCGGTCTCGGCAGGTTCCGGCGCTGACGGCGGCGGCACGTCAGTGCGGATGCGATCGCGCGCTGCCGCTTCCTCGCGCCACGGCGCCGATGGCTGCGCACCGGATCCGGCTCTATCTGTATCTTCCGCCGCCGGTTGGTCGCGGTCGAACAAAAAGCCGCCGCTTTCCCCCGCGCGATGGGGCAGCGGTGCCGCTGAAACTGTCGGCTGTAGTGTCGAGTCCAGGCCGATCCCAGGGCCAAGCCGCTGGGCGATATTCTTCAACTCGCGAACGACTGCCCACAGAGCCAGGATGACCAGTCCGGTGCACGCCGCAACGGCCCCCGTCAGGATCAACGTATTGCCGAAACTGAATTCCTTGACCGGGATTCCGAAACCGATCGCCAGGAGGCCCGCCAATAGACAGCCAATCCCGGCAACCAACAGCACAACCATCATCAAACTTACCCCCGGGCCGGCGCTCGAAATACCCGCCAGCCGCAAACGCCACGATACCGTCATATTATGCGTCCCGCCAACCGGCAATTGCGGGAGTTGTTCCCGCGAGGCCGGTCGCCTTCCCGACAACAAACTGCCGTTGCTGCGTTGCATCAGGGAAATTACGCCACAATTGCCAATTACTTGAAAGGGGAACTGCGCTATATGGATCCCGGGGACGAGGCCCAAGAGCGCCAGCTGGGCCATAGAGGACACCGGGTTACCGATAGCCATGTCATCGATCACTACCTCGGCCATCGATACGCCGTCGCGGCGCTCGGTGGCGCGGACTTGCGACGATCTCGCGATCATCGTGCTGGCTGCGGTCGCATTGATCGCGAGCCTCACCTTTCGCGACTATGGATTAGGCTGGGACGATTATACCCACGCCGAATATGCCGACCTTCTGCTGCGGATGTACGGTTCCGGTTTCAGGGATACCGGCGCGCTGTCGTTCGCCAACCTCTATATGTACGGCGGCGGCTTCGACATGACCGCGGCCTTGCTGCACAAGGTCATTCCGCTCGAGCTGTTTGAAACACGCCGCCTGCTCGGCGCCATCGTCGGCATTGTTGGCCTTGCGGTCACCTGGCGGCTTGGCCGGCGTGTCGGTGGCCCGGTTGCCGGGCTTGCGGCGCTGCTGCTGCTGGCGCTGTGCCCGACCTTCTACGGGCACATGTTCATGAATCCAAAGGATGCGCCTTTCGCCGTCGCGATGGTGATCCTGATGCTTGGCCTGGTCCGTCTCGCCGAGGAATACCCTTCGCCCTCGCCGCGGACTGTTCTGATCGTCGGCCTCGGCGCCGGCCTCTCGATCGGTTCGCGCATCCTCGGCGGGCTGGCCCTGATTTATGCGGTGGTCGGATTTGTGCCGATGTTGCTGGATGAAATGCGCGCACGTGGCGGACGCGAGGCGATCCGGCGATTCATGCACGTCCTCTATGTGCTGCTGCCCGGCCTGATCCTCGGCTACCTCGTCATGGGACTGATCTGGCCGTGGTCGATCATCGAGCCCGGCAACCCGTTCCAGGCCGCAACCTATTTCTCGCACTTCTTCGAGAAGCCATGGAAGGAAATGTTCGACGGCGCGCTGGTGTCGGTGCCGGACATGCCGTGGTCGTATCTTCCGACCCTGTTCGCCC
>JBAVEE010000637.1:0-1552 GCA_049587575.1 Bradyrhizobium sp. | reverse complement strand
GCAATTTATTCAGGAGCGCAAAAAAGACCCGAACCACAAAGAGGATTTCGGCCATCGCACGTCTGATCAACGCAGCCTTTGCCGGCATCCAGTTTTTGATCTCAATGACGCTGGGCTGATCCGATTGATCGGGCTTGGCCGACGCCGAGCCAGCCCAACCTGAAAGCACCAATACCGGGACCTCTCGCGCGAGATGGTTGGCGATCGCCGACATGATGGCCGCGGTCGTGCTCTGGTCGGGGGGATAATGCTGGCTGACAACGACAATTTTTCCGGGCTTCCGCATCAACAGCTTTCCAAACGGTGCCGCACGACCAGCTCCAGCAAACAATAATATATTTTAAGCCGCGTTCGACCCGAATTCCGGGACGGCATCCTTCAACACAGCCTTGATTGTGGCCAGGTCATCCCTGGCAACCGCTTGCTCGAGCGCGGCGATCCACTTCCGGAGCGACTGCATCGGCGGTTCGTTGGGCTTGGCCGCCATCATGCCGGCGACGCCAATCTCGACGGCCGGCTCTTCGTTCGCGAACAGGATTTCGGTCAACCGCTCTCCCGGCCGCATTCCCGTGAAAACGATATCGATATCGTGGCCCGGCTGCAGGCCGGATAGCCGAATCATGCGCTCGGCAAGATCGACGATTTTGACCGGCTGTCCCATGTTGAGCACATAGACCGAAACGTCCGGACGCACCGGCGCCAGCGCGTGCGCGGCCGCCCGTATCACCAGGTCGCAGGCCTCGCGGATCGTCATGAAATACCTAACCATGTCGGGATGGGTGACCGTCACCGGGCCGCCCGCCTCGATCTGGGCCTTGAACTTCGGCACCACCGATCCGTTGGATGCCAGCACATTGCCGAAGCGCACGGAAATAAGCCGCATCCGCGACCTGCCATCGAGCTGGGCTGCCAGGTCGTGATCGAGCGCCTGGCAATACATCTCGGCGAACCGTTTGGTCAGACCCAGCATCGATACCGGCTCGATCGCCTTGTCGGTGGAGATCATCACCATCGCCTCGGCACCCGCCGCCAATGCCGCATCGGCGACATTCACCGATCCGAAAATATTGGTTTTGACACCTTCGCTCCAGTCGCGTTCGAGTATAGGCACGTGCTTGAGGGCTGCGGCGTGAAAGACGATATCCGGCTTGAATTCATTCATCAGCCGCTGGATGCGCTCGCGATCGCGGATATCCGCCACCCGTCCCTCGATCACGGCGGTGGTATCGTGCGCCGCGAGCGCTTCGGTGATGGCATAGAGCGCCGGTTCCGAATTCTCGATCACCAAAAGCCGGGCCGCGCCGAACGTCACCACACGGTCGCAGATCTCCGAACCGATCGAACCGCCGCCCCCGGTGACGATGACCGCCTTGTTTTTCACCAGAGCTTCGAGCCGTCCATAATCGACCTTTTCGCTGGGGGGCAGCAACAGGTCCTCAACGGCAACCGTCGTCAATCGTGGCGCATCCCCACTCTCGAGCGACGGCAGGCGGCTGACAATCAACCCTAATCGGCGCGCTCGCATCAGAATGGATTCCGGCCGTGCCTCGAG
>JBAVEE010000636.1:0-3902 GCA_049587575.1 Bradyrhizobium sp. | reverse complement strand
AGACCCGTCGCGCGCTGGCGCTGCAGGACGGCCCGACCGTGCTGGTCGGACATTCCTGGAGCGGCACCCTCGTCAGCGAAGCGGGGATGGACCCGAAGGTCACGGCACTGGTCTATGTCGCCGCGCGAGCGCCCGATGCCGGCGAGGATTTCGTCGCCCTTTCGGGGAAATTTCCCACCATGCCGGCGCGAGCCGGCGTTCAGGATCATGATGGTTAGACCAGGCTCTCCGAAGATGCCTTCCTCAGATATTTCGCCAACGGCGTCGAGCACAGCAAGGCAGAGGTTCTCTATGCCGAACAGCAACCCACCGCCGCCGCGCTATTCGGCGACAGGACGACGGTTGCTGCCTGGCACTCCAAGCCGAGCTTCTATGCGGTATCGAAGAACGACCAGACGATATCGCCTGATCTGGAACGCTTCCTTGCAGCACGCATGAAGGCAACAACGGTGGAGCTGGATGCCGGCCACCTTTCCCTGGTCTCCCATTCCAAAGAAGTCGCCGACCTGATTCTGGCCGCGGCCGGTCGGAAAACATAGGCAATGTTGCGCGCTTGCTTTGAGCGGATAATCTGCAACATTCCGTCCCGCCGCTGGACCGGCCTTCGAGCTCGGCTTTAATTCGCGCCAGCGCCTCGGCATCCGAACCATTCGCCATCAGAAAATTGAGGCTTTTGCCGAGCACCTCTTCGCGGTTGTACCCGGTCAACGAGAGAAAGCTGTCATTGGCAAAAATGACCGGGTTGTCGGGCTCGGTCGCGTCCGTAAACAACATCGCCATTCGGGTTGTTTCGGCGGCAACGACAAACGGGCCGATATCCTTCCGAAAGCTCTCGACGTCGGCTTCGGCGTCCTTCTGCTCGTTCGATTTTTTCGCTATTTCCGTCATGCCACGGGTCGAACAATCTGCCTTGCGGGTAATGTTGAGATGACGGTGGCGCGGACTTCTTGCTGTACCAACGCCATGATAACATAAATTACGGGGCTGCGACGGCCATTCATTGCGGTAAGTCAAGGCTCGAACACCCCGACCTGCTGACTTATCCGATAATAGAACGGCCGAAGGGGTGGACGCAGGCGAATGAAAACGGATGTTGCATCAACCTTTGCTCCTCTGCCCGCACGCCCATCGGCGGAAGAAGCGCCGGGGATGCCGCAGGCTACACAGCCTCCGGCGGCTGGAGCGGCGGAGATACCGCAGGCCGGCCAGCCTGTATTACCTATAATTCCGATAATTCCGATCGCGGCGGCCAGACCGCCGCTCGCGGGCGCACTCATCAAAGCTGCGCCAACGCAGGATTTCAATCTCACCCGCGACCTGGCCTTGTTCACGCGTGTACTGCGGCGGGCCGAAGGAGGACGCTGGGTGATGGCGATCTTTTTTGCCTCGATCGCCGTCACCACTGCCAACATGTTTGGACAAGTCGAACTCAATGATTGGAACGGCCGGTTCTTCGACGCCGTGGGCCGCAAGGACCTGTCGGGCTTCGTCCATGATATCTGGACCTTCCTTGTCATCATCGCCGTGTTGTTGGCGCTCACAGTCGCAAACACCTTTCTCCAGGAGCGCCTCAAAGTCCGGTTGCGCGAATGGATCACCCGCCATCTGCTGGCCGAATGGCTCAAGCCGTTGCGCGTCTATCAGCTGAGCTTTGCCGGCGAGTACGGTCGCAACCCGGACCAGCGCATGCAGGAGGATACGCGCCTGCTGGGCGACTACACCGCCGACCTCGGCTGCGGCATGGTCTATTCTCTGCTTCAGATCGTCGCCTTTGTCGGGGTGCTGTGGGCCTTATCGGCGCAAGTCGTGTTCCAGGTGGCGGGCTACGACATCGCCATTCCCGGCTACATGGTCTGGTGTGCGCTGGCCTATGCCTCGATCGGCTCCGGTCTGACCTGGCTCGTAGGTCGGCCGCTGATCGCCCTGAATGGCGAGCGATATGCGCGCGAGGCGGAATTCCGCTTCGCCCTCGTTCGGGTCAACGAATCCGGCGAGAGCATCGCCTGCATGGCGGAGAGAAGGACGAACAACGACATCTCGAAGCCGCGCTCGCGGCCGTCGTGGACACCATGCGGCGGATCTCCTCCTCGCTCGCCCACCTCACCTGGATCACATCGGGCACGGGCTGGCTGTCGCTCGTCGTTCCGATACTCGTGGCCGCGCCGGCCTATTTCGGCGGCAGCCTGACGCTGGGCGGCCTGATCATGGTGGCGGGCGCCTTCACCCAGGTGCAGGGGGCGATGCGATGGTTCGTCGACAATTTTTCGCGGCTCGCCGACTGGCGCGCCGCAGTCCACCGGGTCGCGCGCTTCCGCGAAGCGCTCGACAATCTGCCGGCGATCGAGGAAGGCGCAGAGGAAATCAAGCGCGCGCTGCACCCGGACGGGCATCTCGCTTTCGAGGGCGTGCGCATCCTCCTGCCG
The DNA here is from genome assembly GCA_049587575.1 of Bradyrhizobium sp. GTDB lineage: Bacteria > Pseudomonadota > Alphaproteobacteria > Rhizobiales > Xanthobacteraceae > Bradyrhizobium. The sequence goes on along the minus strand of JBAVEE010000636.1, from coordinate 1,479 downwards.
GACGGGCACATCGTTATCGACGACGCGACCGTCAGCATCGCGCCGGGCGAGCGCGTGCTGATCGTCGGCGACACAGGCAGAGGAAAGTCGACGCTGTTCCGCGCGGTGGCGGGTCTGTGGCCGTGGGGTTCGGGGACGATCCTCACGCCTCCGCCCGGGGCGATGGCGTTCCTGCCGCAGCGTCCTTATCTGCCGCTGGGGACCTTACGCAACGCCCTGAGCTATCCGAGCGCCGCCGACGCTTTCCCCGAAGCGGATATTCAAAAAGCCCTGGAGCGGTGCGATCTCGGCAGTCTCATCGCCAAGCTCGACCAGACCGAGCGATGGGACCAGGAACTGTCGCTCGGCGAACAGGAGCGCCTCGCCTTCGCGCGCCTCCTGCTGCACAAACCGGGATGGGTGTTTCTCGATGAAGCCACGGCGGCGCTCGACGAAGAAAGCCAGCGCCGCGTCATGCGACTGTTCGATGATGAGCTGAAGCAGACGACCGTATTGAGCATTGGTCACCGTCCGGATCTTGCCGCCTACCACACCCGGACGCTTCAACTCGTTCATGGACTGGACGGTGACCGCCTCAAGCTCAAGCCGCCGCCTGCTCCGCCTCCGCCGCGGCGCTGGCTGCAACGGCTGGAAGACTGGTTGCGGACTATCCGATCATGATTCGAATTTCACGCACCGCGTCGCGGTCGCCTGAATTGCGGAGCGCGATCATGTTTCCGAGCGATCGCACTCCAGAGTGTTCGTTGCGCGGGCGTTGAGTGGGACCGGTCTGTGACAGAGATTGCCCAAACAACGCCAATCGTACTCTCAATACGGGGCGTAATAGCCGCGGCGATAGGGCCCGCCGTAATAGCCTTGGCCGTAGCCCGGCCCGTAATAGCCGGGCCCGTAGCCCCCATAGGTGGCGGCTCCAGCCGCAGCACCCAAGATGCCAAGGCCGATTGCGGCTCCTGCGACCCCCGGACCGCCGCGGTAATAGCCGCGTCCGCGATAGTGGCGATGGCCGCGATAGCGGACGTCTATCACCCCGGATGACGAAGCCGCTTGTTTCAAGAGAGTCATGTTCGACGACACCGGTGCAGCTCCCGAAGGGAGCACCGAGCCGAGCATCGCCGCACCGAAGACCGCGACGGCAACCGCGCGTTTCATTGTCTGCTGGTTCATGGTCGTATCCTTATGGTATTTGGAGTACCTCAAGCGGCATATCCCTTGATTGCCGCCGGGCTTCCGGAAGTTGCCGCTTCATGGCGGTTGTGGCGCGGCGGGTCAGTTGCTTCGGCGTTCCAGGCGAACCAATGGACCCGTCCTTCTGCCCGCGCCGTCACTTGGTTACTTGCAGGTCTTGTCAGACTTCAAGGCCGCCTCATGTGTGGATGGCCCCCGATTTGCAAGAGTTTTTTCGCGTGATGAACAGTGGTCGCTTGCAGTCATGTGTCCGGCCTTTCAGTGCGGTATTACATGACCGCTGGCCTTGATGGA
>JBAVEE010000635.1:0-5573 GCA_049587575.1 Bradyrhizobium sp. | reverse complement strand
GCGCAGGACGTCCGCGCGGACGGCGGCGTGCGCAGGATCGAACTTCACCGCGAACGCGTCGTGCTGCGGCGTGCCGTCCACGGCATGCGGATGGCCATCAACGTTCGCGTCAGCGATTTCCGCGGTATCGCGCTGCGCGGCATCGACGATGCCCAGATGCTGGTACTGGTCCACCGCGATCCGTCGCTGTCGATCCCGCTTGGCGTGAGTTCCGACTGCGACGAGATTTCGGCGGCCTGGCAAATCTGGAGCGATATTTTCGCGCTTCCGCAATTGACGGAAGACAAGGCGTGCGAACCGGCGGCGCGGCGGCGGCGGCGCAACGCGATCCGGGCACGGCGCCCGAAATTCCTGGTGCGGCGACGCGGCGGCGGCCGGCTGGATCCTGCCAATGTGCACCGGGACGAACGCGAGATCATCGCACGGAATTGACTGCCGGATCGAGCGCCGGGCCCTCGGGCTTAAGTCAGGAAGCGGCCATCACCGCGTCCACCAGCAATCCCACAAACAACAGCAGCCCGGCATCGCGGTTGGACTTGAAGATGCGCAGGCATAGCGCGGGATCGCCGATCTTCAGGCGCCGGATTTGCCAGGCGAGATGCGCGGCGAAGGCGGCGAGTCCCAACCACGCCGGCAGCCCGGCGCCGGCGAGCCACATCGCCAGGCCGATCAGGACCACCGCAAGGGCGTAGAACACGATCAGCGCCGGACGGGTGTGCGCGCCAAACAGGCGCGCGGTCGATTTTACCCCGATCAGCGCGTCGTCTTCGGCGTCCTGATGGGCGTAAATGGTGTCGTAACCGATCACCCAGGCGATCGAACCGGCATAGAGCAAAAGCGCCGCCGCATCGATCCGCCCGAGGATAACGGCAAATCCCATCAGCGCGCCCCAGGAAAAGGCCAGGCCGAGCACGACCTGCGGCCACCAGGTGATGCGCTTCATGAAAGGGTAGACCGCGACGATGACGAGCGAGGCGATACCGGTCGCCACCGCAAAGCGGTTGAATTGCAGCAGCACCAAGAGCCCGATCAACGCCTGCAGGACCAGGAAGGCCAGCGCCTGGGGTACGCTGACCTGTCCCGCCGGTATCGGCCGCGACCGCGTGCGCTCCACCCTGGCGTCGAGATCGCGATCGGTGATGTCGTTCCAGGTGCAGCCGGCGCCGCGCATCGCAAAGGCGCCAACCAGGAACAGCGCGACGACGAGGGGCAATTGGCTCAGCCTATGGGAGACACCGGCGGCGAGCGCCGCCGACCACCAGCACGGCATCAGCAACAGCCAGGATCCGATCGGCCGGTCGAGGCGGGCAAGCCGCAAATAAGGCCGCGACCATGGCGGCGCGAGCGTGTCGACCCAATTGCCGGTCGCGTCCGCAACGCGGGCCGCAGCGCCGCTCATCTGAGGATGGCGCCCTGTTTCCGGAGCTCGTTCCGATCGGCGACACCGATCATCGCGTGAGGACGTTGCCGTTCAACGTATCGAAAGTACCGCCCTTCTTGGTGGCGGTAGCCTCCGGAAGCGCCGTCGCAGAACCGAGCACCTCGCTCAAGCTCGGACCCGCGGGTCCCTGCCTCTGCATCTGCTCTGCCATCCCACAGACCTTCTGCTGCATGGCCTCGGTGTTCTTGTGGCCGCCCTTCAGCTGTTCCGCGATCTGCGGCGGAATCCCGCACTTCGCCGAGTGGCTTTCGACGTATTTGATCATCTTGATCTCGGACTGGGCGAAGTTTCCGATCAGCTTGCAAGCCTGGCTCGGGGGGGCATGCCGCTCGCTGGCGGCCTTGATCAGCTTGCCGCGCTTCTCTGCCTCCTCGCGCAGCGGCAGGAATCCCTTCATGCAATCATCGGGGGGCCCCCCCTGGGTCGGAGGCGCGGCCATCGGCGCGCCCGAAAATGGCCCCGCACCGGCGGCCGGAAACGAACTTTGTGTGGGCGCGGCGCCGAAGGACGTCGCAGGCGCGGCTCCATTCACCGGCGGAAATGCCGGATCGTTGGCCGTGCCCATCTTGCCGGGCAGCGGCGCCGGAAAGGCGCCCTGCGCCAAGGCATGGCCGGCATGGAGCGTGGCGATGGCCACGGTGAGCGGCACGATCAGGCGACGGATCATCAAAGCTATTCCCTCAGGCAAGGTCCAAAGGCCCCTAGCGTCTTCCCGATAGAAGAGCGACTCCGATTGGACATTTTACGATTCCCGCCAGTCCTTAACAACCCGTGGAATTAGGCAACAGCGCGGCGTTGAGCCGCGCCGGACGGCCGATAATGGCGCAAATTCTCATCCTTTGGGCTAAAAGGCCCGAGAATTGGAACCGTAACCATGCCCCAACTCGATTTTCGCAAGCCGCGGCTGTTTGTCGACGCCACCCTGGCGCCGGCGGCGACAGTCACGCTCGAACGCGGCCAGAGCAATTATCTCGGCAACGTGCTGCGGCTGTCCGCCGGCGAAACCATTCTGGTGTTCAATGGACGCGACGGCGAGTGGCAGGCTTCGATCGCCGGGGGCAAACGGCCCGACAGTCTCAGGATCGTCGCCCGGACCCGGCCGCAGGATCGCCTGCCCGACCTCGCTTACGTGTTCGCGCCGCTGAAACATGCCCGTCTCGACTACATGGTGCAGAAAGCGGTCGAGATGGGAGCATCGTCATTGCAGCCGGTTTTGACGCGCTTCACCCAGGTCTCGAGGGTCAACGGCGAGCGGATGCGGGCCAATGTGATCGAAGCGGCCGAGCAATGCGGCATTCTGAGCATCGCCGACGTCGCCGAGCCGGTGCCGCTCGATCGCTATCTGAGCGGGCGCAACGGGCGGCGCCTGCTGGTGTTCTGCGACGAAGCCGCGGATGTCGCAAATCCGCTTCAGGCGCTGCGGGGTGAGCAGAGCGCGGCAGACGGGATCGACATCCTGATCGGCCCCGAAGGCGGATTTGCCGAGGAAGAGCGCGCCATCCTGCTGCGGCAGCCGCGAATTTTGCGGCTTTCGCTGGGACCGAGGATTCTACGCGCCGACACCGCCGGGGTGGCGGCACTCGCGCTGGTCCAGGCCGCGCTCGGGGACTGGACCGCCGGAGGGGTACCCGGATAGGTTCCGGCTTAACCAATCCTCCTTGCCGCTTGTTAAGGCGGTTGTATTAAGGCACTTGGCCGATCCTGGTCGAAACCCCGCCCCAGCCATGCTAAGGGGCTGCGCCGACCAGGCCTTTGAAGCCGTTTCCGGGATATTTGGACGTCGAGATGACCCTGACCGCCGCCTCTCGTGCGACCGGATCCGCCGCATGGGCGGATGCGTTGCTATTGTCGTTCGCGCAAGCCGGCTACGCCCGGGCCGAACCGGCGATCCTGCAGCCCGCCGAACCGTTTCTCGACCTTTCGGGAGAGGACATCCGCAAAAGCCTCTATCTGACCACCGACGCCGGCGGCGAGGAACTATGTCTCCGCCCCGATCTCACCATTCCGGTCGCGCGGGACTATCTCGCCTCCGGCAAAGCGGGGCAGCCTGCCGGGTTCAGTTATCTCGGACCGGTGTTCCGTTATCGCGGCGGCCGACCCAGCGAGTTCCTGCAGGCCGGCATCGAATCCTTCGGCCGACTGGATCGCCCGGCGGCGGACGCGGAAATGCTGGCGCTGGCGCTCGAGGCCACCGGCGCGTTCGGCTTGACCGAGGTTGAGATTCGCACCGGCGATGTCGCGCTGTTCATCGCCCTGATCGACGCCCTCGATCTCTATCCGGTCTGGCGGCGGCGGCTGATCAAGGATTTCAACCGCAAGACCAGCCTGGAGCAGGATCTCGAGCGGTTGACGCTCGCGACCGGAGCGACCCGCAACGAATATGAGGGCGTGCTCGCCGCCTTGGCCGGCTCCGATCGCAAGGCGGCGCTGGCGCTGGTGACCGATCTGATGTCGATCGCCGGCACAACCAATGTCGGCGGGCGCTCGGTTTCGGAGATCGCCGATCGCTTCCTCGAGCAGTCGACCCTGAAGGGCGGCGCCCTGCCGCGCGACGCGCTCGAACTGATCAAGCGATTCCTCGCGATCTCGGGCGACCCCGACGATTCGATCGCGCGATTGCGGGCGCTCGCCACCGACGCAAAACTCGACATCACCGCCGCCATCGATGCGTTCGAGAGCCGCGTCGGCTTCATGGCCGCGCGCGGCATCGATACCGGCTCGACGCGGTTTTCGACCTCGTTCGGCCGCGGCCTCGACTATTATACCGGCTTCGAATTCGAGCTGCATGCCAGGAGCAACGGCGTCGAGCCGCTGGTGGCAGGCGGACGCTATGACGGGCTGATGACCCAGCTCGGCTCCAAAACCCCGATCCCCGCGGTCGGATTCTCGGTCTGGGTCGAGACCTTGACCCGGCCCGGCGGCGAGCCTGCCGCGAGCGGCACCGGCGGGAGCGCATCATGACGGCGCCATTCGTTCTCGCGGTCCCATCGAAGGGACGTTTGCAGGAAAACGCCGAAGCGTTCTTCACGCGTGCCGGACTTGCGCTGGCAAAGCCGCGCGGCGCCCGCGACTATCGCGGCACCATCTCCGGGCTCGACCATGTCGAGATCGCCTATCTCTCCGCGAGCGAGATCGCCTCGCAGCTGGCGCGCGGCACCGTCCATCTCGGCGTCACCGGCGAGGACCTGGTGCGCGAAAGCATTGCCGACGCCGACAAGCGCGTGCTGCTGATCGACAGTCTCGGCTTCGGCAGTGCCAACGTCGTGGTTGCCGTGCCGCAGGCCTGGATCGACGTCCGGACCATGGCCGACCTCGACGATGTCACCACCGGCTTTCGCGCCCAGCATAACCGGCGGATGCGGGTGGCGACCAAATACATCAACCTGACCAGGACATTCTTTGCTTCGCACGGCATCGTCGACTACCGCATCGTCGAGAGCGCCGGTGCGACCGAAGGCGCCCCGGCGGTCGGCACCGCGGAGATGATCGTCGATATCACCACGACCGGCGCGACCCTTGCCGCCAACGGCCTCAAGGTGCTCGACGACGGCGTGATCCTGCGCAGCCACGCCAATCTTGTGGCATCGCGCGACGCCGACTGGTCGAACGAGGCGCGTGAGGCCGCCCGGGTCATCCTGGACCATATCGCCGCCCGTGCCCGCGCCAGCAAATACCGGGAAGTCCGCACCCGCTTTGCAGGATGCGACGCGGCGCTGCTGGCCGAGGCCCATAACCGCTTCGGCGTGGTGTCGCCGTTCGGCGGACCGACCTCTTCGGGAATGGTGACGCTGCACTGTCCGCCGGCGCAGCTCTACGCGCTCGGCAGCTTTCTTCGCGCCCACGGCGCGGAAACGGTTTCGGTGGCGTCACTCGACTACGTGCTCGACCGCGACAATCCGCTGTTCGCCAGGCTTGAGGCGTTCCTGCGGCGGTAAGACGAAAGGCCGCGGCCCGTCCCTGTGGCGACAATCCACCGCGATTGCCATATGTTGGGTTTCAGAGCGTTTCGAACGAAGCGGGTTGCGGTTCGCGTAAAGCAAGAAGCGCGTCAAGGCAAAATTTGGAGCCTGATTGATCAGGCTCCGGGATGGTTGGAACCTGATCGATGATGCTGGGTACGGATGTCTCGAGC
>JBAVEE010000634.1:0-3430 GCA_049587575.1 Bradyrhizobium sp. | reverse complement strand
GTATGGCGCAGGTGCGCGGCCTGGGTCGCGCCCGGCGCGATCAGCGCAACCAGCCCGACATCCGCGCCGCTGCCGACACGCTGCAGCACCATGTGGCCGATGCCAACCGGCGTTTCGGAGCGGCCCTGTTTCAGCGCGTCGCTGCGCGCGTCGTCGAGGCCGGCTTCGGTAAGGTTGCGAAAGCCGAGCAGGGATCGCGCCGCGTCGCTGGCGCCGACGAACATGCCATCGCTGGCGAAGGCGGCGATCGGCGTGTCGATGCCTTCGACCAGGCGTTGCAGCCGCTCGACCAGCGGCATCGCGCGGCCGACCGGCTCGGCCGCCACGATCAGAATGCCGTGGCTGCCATTGGCAAAATCAAGCCGCGCGCAGCCGCAGGTAATGAGCGCTCCGAGCGCCGCGCCGAAACCGCGCAGGCGCTGCAGCCGAACCGCTCCTGTCGGCGGCAGCCGGTGGGCGAGTTGCGCCACCTGCCGCCGGTGCGGATCGGCCGGCCCGAAGGTCTTTCCGGAAAGGCTCGCGCCGTTGGCCGCGCCGAACAATCTCGCGCCGACGGGATTGGCCCACAGCACCCGCGTGCCGTCCATCGACCACAGCCATGCGGGAAGGGGGCTCGTTGCATGCACCGCCAGTCGCGGATCGCCGACGCCTTGCAACTGGAACTCCGCATTGTTCATCGTGGTGATATGACCGATTGGTTTGGCTGTGGCCCGATCATGGCGTCAGATATCGGCGGCCAAACGATGACAGCCTTAACGGACCGTTAGTATCGCCCGTGGGCGGCGGCAGGTCCACGGCCTGCTCGCAACAGAGACCTCCAAAGCCGCGATAACCTTAACTTGTTGGACCTTGTGCCCGGGGCGGGCGTTGGGTGCTGCAAAGGGCCACCAAATCTCCATGAGGAGAGCTCCGCGTCATGCCGGCGCAGCGTTTTGCCGGTAGCTTGGCGGCGTGGAACGCAACAGGAGTGGAACCATGAGCGAAGAAGGGCGTGACCGTTTCGAGATTCCCAAGGACATGCGATCGATGGCCGAGGCCGGCGTCGATCAGGCCCGCAAGGCGTTCGAGAAATTCCTCGCCGGCGCGCAGGCGACCGCGGGCTCGCTCGAGGAGCGCGGCGCAACCGTTCGCGCCGGCGCCCGGGATATCGGCGCCAAGGCGATGTCCTATGCCGAAAAGAACGTGCAGGCCTCGCTCGACTACGCGCAATCGCTGCTGCACGCCAGGGATCTGACCGAAGTGATGCGGCTGCATGGCGAATATGTGCAATCGCAAATGCGGTCGCTGGCCGAGCAGGCGAGCGAAATGGGCCAGATCGTCAGCCGGGCGGCGCTGGACGCCGCCAAGCCCAAAACGGAAGGCTCCGAAAAAGCCTGAGGATTCAAGGATCTGAAGCGTCTCTTGGCGCCGGACGGCTTTCCCCACAGGAGGAGCGGGGAGGGCCAGGGCCCGAACCGGGCTTTCGGGCTGCACCCCCAAATGTCGGCGATTATTGCTTTGCACCTGAAATTGCATTGCGTTGCACAAAATTGACATGATCAAGGTGTTTGTCTGTCGGATGCCCGACCAAGGGCACTCCTGCTAGGTGATCCAAGTCGACGTTCCCGGGAAGATGCCGGGCGCGGTAGGGGTCACACCTTTCACCCCGTTGCGAAGGATGCATGCCATGGCCAGTTCCACCGATCCCTTCTCCGCTTCCGTCATACCGTTCGAGGTACCCGAGCAGATGCGTGCGTTCGCCGAAAAGGGTGTTTCGCAGGCGCGCGACAGCTACGCCAAGTTCAAGGACGTGGCCGAAAGCCACAACGGCACCATCGAGGCGGTGTTCGCCAGCGCCAGCAAGGGCGCCAGCGCCTACTCCGCCAAGCTGATGGAAATCATGAAGACCAACACCTCCGCGACGCTCGATTTCGCGCAGGAACTGGTCGCGGTCAAAACGCCTGCGGAAGCGATGGAGTTGTGGACCAATCATGCCAAGAAGCAGTTCGAGGCTTTGACCGGCTACGGCAAGGAACTGGTCGAGCTGTCGCAAAAGGTCGCGACCGAAACCGTCGAGCCGATCAAGACCAGCGCCTCGAAGCTGTTCAAGCCGGCGGCGTAATCGGGTCGATCGTTACTCCCAAGAAAAAGCCCGGGCGATGCGCCTGGGCTTTTTGTTTTGGGCGCTGCGCGGGTCGAGGCCAAAAAGCGCCGTCCCCGCGAACGCCGCGATGTGAAGCGGACCGGCCGCGGCAGGCTGTTTTTTCGCCGCGACATCCGGGAATTACGGGGCACTCGGTTCGCAGGGATGACGCCGGGATGGTCGTCCTTCCGGCCTTGCCAAAGCGCGGCGTTGCACCTAGTTTCCGCCCCGTTCGCGCCCCCTTTTCGGAGGCCGCGCCAAGGATGCAGTTGTAGCTCAGTTGGTTAGAGCGCCTGTCTGTGGAACAGGAGGTCGGTGGTTCGAGCCCACCCAACTGTACCACTCCTCTCGCCCCCCAAATGCTCCCCGCCCTGCCCTGGCCGGCCCGGCGGAACGACTTCCGTCGGTCCACGTTGCCTGATGATCGCAGAGGTGAGGCAACCATGACCGACGAGACGCCAGGCGATGAAGGGATATCGGCGATGGTCGATATCGCGCGAATGTCCGGGCTGGATTTGAATCACAAGCAGCGCTCCGAGCTGGACCGGCTCGTCGCCGGCGGGCTGATCGAGCAGACCGCCGCGGCAGGGCAGAGCGGGTCGGCCAGATATGCCGTGACTCCCAAAGGCCAGAAGCTGCTCGACGACCGCGGGGTCGGGGTGAACGAGTCCTGATCGGCGTCGTTTGCCACATCAGGGCGTGCCCTGCTTGCCAACCCGGTTTTAGTCACCCACAATTCGCACCCTAACGCCTGGGGGATTTCATGTTCGCCTTTGTCGTCCGGTCCGGAAATTTCCAGCTCACGCTGATGTCGGCGCTGGCGCTGTCATGTTTGATGTGGCCGGCGGCGAGCCGGGCCTACACGCCCGAGGAGCAGCAAGCCTGCAGCGACGATGCATTCCGGCTGTGCGGTCCGGAGATTCCGGATGTCGACCGCGTCACGGCCTGCATGGTCCGGCAGCAAACCCAGCTCAGCCCCGGTTGCCGGGTATATTTCAGGTCCGAGCCCGAAATCGTGCCGGTCAGAGCGGGAAGGCCGCTCAGCATCCGGCCGGGCCACCTGCGCAAACCGCGTAAAGCCAGGAAGTCCGGATAGCGCAGCCCCTGAACGGCGGCATTCGCCTGCTTTTGCCGGGGACCGATGCGGCCGGCCGGCAGCGCGTACAGAAATCGCGTTCAGAATCTTCATCTGCCTGCCGCGAAGGCCGTCTCTCGCCTTTCCGGACTCGTTTTGTTCGCGCCCACCGCCCGCCATTGGCAACAAAAGCCCGATGGCGCCAATACAAGGACAGGTTGCACAGCGGCGGA
>JBAVEE010000633.1:0-3244 GCA_049587575.1 Bradyrhizobium sp. | reverse complement strand
GTCTCGGGCCGCGACCCCCGGCCGCTTCATGCGCGCAGTACGATGGCGGGCGTTTCGGCAGCGTATTCCCGGCGCCGGATCATGACGATCATGCGGCGGCGGTCTTGCCTTCCAGGTCGCTTTCCGTGATCGTGCGATTGCGGCCGGATCGCTTCGCCTTATAAAGCGCGCGGTCGCAGCGCTCGATCAGGACTTCCGCGGACTCGGCCAGGCGGAATTGCGCAACGCCGATGGAAACTGTCACGCTAGATATTTCCTCGCCGGTGGCGCGGCGGGTCAGGCGAGCCTCCGAAATGCGGCGGCGAAAGCGTTCGGCGACATCGGCGCAAACATCGAGATTGGCGCCGGGAAGCACCGCCATCAGCTCTTCGCCTCCATAGCGCGCGGCAAGATCGCCTTCGCAAACGCTGTCCTGCAAGACCCTCGACACCAGCCGGAGAACCTGATCGCCGACCTGATGTCCGTAGCTGTCGTTGAAGTTCTTGAAGTTATCAATATCGATCATCAGAATGCTGAGCGGCTCGCCTGTCTCCATCGCGGCAATTTGCGCTGAACGAAGGAACGCCTCAAATGAGCGTCTGTTGGCGAGTCCCGTAAGGGCATCGGTGTTCGAATGCAGCTCCGCCAGCCTCAGCGAGTCACGAATCTTGTCCAGTTCTTCCGACGTCTTGAGGAAATTCGTCTCCAGGCTCGAAGCCCGCGTCGTCGCATTCGAAAGCTCTTTCACCAGCTTTTCGATGATTGGCCGAGGATCGCCGGCCGCCTGGAATTGCGAGGAGACTTTGCCGAGCGCCTCGATCTGAGTGCGGTTGTCGGAGATCGCCGTTTCAAGGAACTCCTTGGCGCCGGAAATCACGCCCCGGAGCTGCTCGGGAAATTCTTCCGTGACGGCTTTATCGGAGCTTGGATTGATGTAGGTGACATAAAGGTCGCGATTGACCGCAGAATCGAATTTTCGCTTGTTGATAATCAAGGTATCGATGGTTTGTCTCAGCGCCGGTGACGCGCCCATTGCATATTCAAACCATATGGAAAAATTTTCCGGAGTGGGCGGCACGGCGTACTGCGACATCAATCGATTGGCCCGATCCGCGATCACCGTCGCGTAATCGAAATCGACCTCATCGATTGCGTTGCTCATTCCGGTTGTCCGTCGCCCTTCAACGGCGGAACCGCGTCCGCTGCCCAAATCGACTCGCAGGCAATTGGGCCTTCGGATTTCAGAATAATCCCGATTTCTAAAAGATTATTTAAACATTTCAGGCGCATTCGGCGGATGTAGCCGCTGGTGGCAGCAAAACCGGATGTACCGAATCTGGTTCCACTATCCGGCCCGCCAAACCGGCAGCTTTTCCATAGCCTGTGCAACCACCGGCACGGCGGCTGCGATATAGCCCCGCCCGTTCACGGTGTGCCCCGCGTCTCGGCTGAAACTCTCGACTCCATCGCGCGGGTTGCTTTCCACGGCGGCGTAAAGCCCAACCTGCCTGCTGTTAAGCGCCCGGCTCCCGGTTGCCTTGCTGCAAGCTGGAACCTCTCACACCAGCTCATCGGTCCAGACTTTAAAGCTGACCAGTGTGTTCGGCCCGAAGGTTTGGGTAATCGGAACGTCCGCGGCGTCGCGGCCTTGGGCGATCAGGACGCGGCCGATCCGAGGAATATTGTTGCGCGCATCGAAGGTGTACCAGTGGCCGCCGATATAGGCCTCGAACCAGCCGGCAAAATCTCCCGCGGCGTAGGGGGGCGGCATGCCGATGTCGCCGAGATAACCGGTGCAATATCGCGCCGGAATGTTCATGCAGCGGCAGAACGTGATGGCCAGGTGAGCGTAATCGCGGCAGACGCCTTTGGACTCGTTGAACACCTCCCAAGCCGTCATGGTCGAGCGCGCATGCTCGTAGCCGAACGCGATGTGATTGTGGACGTAATCGCAAATCGCCTGGACGCGCGCCCAACCCGGCGTTGTCCGCTCAAACAGCTTCCATGCAATATCGGAAAGCCGGTCGGTCTCGCAGTAGCGGCTGCCGAGCAGATAGACGATGGCCTCCGCGGGTAGATCTTCCACGGCGTGTTGCGCGGCGGCAGGGACGATCACATCCGGCAAGCCGCTGTCGCGAACCGTCCCGTCGGCCGCGAGGCGCACGCGCCCGGCGGGTACTACGATCCGGCTGCACCAATTGCCGAAGCCGTCGCGATAGGGCGTGATGGGCACCGACGGGCTGACGGTCAGGTAATCCGGCACCAGGATGTCGGAGGCCCGCGTAAAATGCGTGCCGACCACCGCGATCAGGGGTGTCGGCTGCGGAAAGTCGTAGATCATCTCGAAGCCGACGCGAATTTTCATGCGATCACCCGTTTCCAGCCGCCGGCGCCGTTCAAGAACGGCGCGCCGCCGCCGCAGGACCGGCCTCGATTGCGATAGCTGATATCCAGCAGGAAATTCTTTTCAATTGCAACCGCCAGTCATGGCGCCCGTTGCCGAATAAGTCTGCTATCGTTCGCAACAGGGCTTGGAAGATTCACGGCGTCCTGATCTTATCGGATCGCGCGAACATTGCGGCGAGAGGCTTTCGATGAGCATGCGGCGTGAACACGATCTTTTGGGCGACCGGGAGGTTCCGGCCGGCGCTTACTACGGCGTTCACACCCTGCGTGCGGTCGAGAATTTTCCGATCACGGCAACCCCGATCTCGATCTATCCGGACCTGATTGCTGCGCTGGCTTCGATCAAGCTGGCCGCAGCGAAGAGTAACCGCGAACTGGGGCTGATCGATCAGGCGCGAACCGACGCCATCGTCGCCGCTGCGGAAGAGATCAGGGCCGGCCGGCTGCATGAGGAGTTCGTGGTCGACGTCATCCAGGGCGGGGCGGGCACCTCGACCAATATGAATGCCAACGAGGTGATCGCGAACCGGGCGCTGGAGCTGCTCGGTCGCGCCAAGGGCGATTATCAATTCCTGCATCCCAACGAACACGTCAATATGAGCCAGAGCACCAACGACGTCTATCCGACGGCGCTCAAGCTCGCGGCCTATTCCGGAATCATGGGATTGGTGGACGCCATGGCGGTGTTGCGCCAGGCGTTTGAGGCGAAGTCCGAGGAGTTCAAGGACATCATCAAGATGGGCCGGACTCAATTGCAGGACGCCGTTCCGATGACGCTCGGCCAGGAATTTTCGACCTATGCGGTGATGTTGGGAGAAGACGAGCAGCGGCTGAAAGAAGCCGTCCTTCTGGTTTGCGA
>JBAVEE010000632.1:0-3810 GCA_049587575.1 Bradyrhizobium sp. | reverse complement strand
ATGCCACGCCGTTTTCGCATGCACCCTGCAGCGTACTGGCCCGGCAGCCGTGTACGCCGTCGTTTTGCAGCGTGCTCAATGGCGGACCCTGCATTCCCGAGATCGATTATCCCTATGGCGAGAACCTGCAACTGACGGTCGAGAGCGTGCCCACGCACGACGACGCCGCCAAATATCGGAAGCCCGGGCACGATCTCGATAGTATCGGCGATCTCTTCGCCGCGCTGCGATCCTGCTGGACGCCGCCTTTGGCCGAAGCCGCGAAAGAGGGCATGCAGATGACGGTGCGCTTCAGTTTCAAGCGCTCCGGCGAGCTGATTGGCCCGCCGCGCGTGACCTACGCCCCCGCAGGGGTGCCGGCGGATGTCCGCGCCAGCTATTTCAAGGCGATCAGCGCCTCGCTCGACGCCTGCGTGCCGTTGAAATTTACCGACGCTCTGGGCGGCGCTCTGGCCGGCCGGCCGATCGCGATCCGCTATGTCGATAATCGCGATCTGGACAAAAAGTCGGCGACGCCGTGAGGTTGCCGTGGGGACAACCATCGGTGTAGAATTTCAGAGAGCCAAGGAGCTTGTAACGGCAATGCGTCGGTGTCGGACGTTTGTGGCGCCGCCAGCACTCAGGCCAAACAAAGTCGAGAAAGTTTCGGGAGGAATAAGGTCATGAAATTCGTCATCGCAATATGCTGCACAGCCATGCTCGTCACCTGCCAGGAGGCGGCTGCGGCAGCGCCACCTCTGGCCGCGGTAAACTTTTCGACGATGAGCTGTGAACAGTTCTGGCAGAAAACTCCGGCGTCCGATCGGGGTCCTTTCCTGTTCTGGTTAAGCGGCTATTTCGGGCACAAGAAAAGCTCTCCTGTCCTGGACCCGGCGAATTTTACCGAGAAGACCAAGGCTCTCGCCGAATACTGCTCCAAGCAGCCGGGTGACAATGTTCTCGCTGCCGCCGAGAAGGCGTTTTCCGATTAGGCGGACGAGATCGTCCTGCGCTTAGCGCATTGCAGTCCGCGTCCCTAAAATGTTACCCGATGCCTCCAAACCCGGCCCGCAACGGAGGAGACCATCATGGGACTGGCGGCGATGATCCTGGGGCTCGTGCTGTTCCTCGGCGTCCACACGCTGACCACGCAGCGTGAACTGCGCGGCCGCGTCATCGCCTCGATGGGCGAGGGCGGCTACAAGGCCGGCTATGCCCTGGTGTCGCTGGTGGGTCTCGCGCTGATCGTCTGGGGTTTTGCGCATTATCGCGCGACCGGGCGGATCGATGTCTGGTACCCGCCGAAGGCGCTCAAGCACGTCGCCGTGGCGCTGATGCTGCCGGCCGTCATCCTCGTGGTGGCGGCCTACATTCGCGGCCGCATCTACACCACGCTGAAGCACCCGATGCTCGCCGGCGTCAAGCTGTGGGCGGCGGCGCATCTGCTCGCCAACGGCGATCTCGGCGGGATCATCCTGTTCGGCTCTTTCCTGGGATGGGCGGTGTTCGACCGGATCTCGCTCAAGCGCCGAACCGACGCGGGCGCCCCACCGATTCCGGTCGGCGGCTGGGGGAACGACCTGATCGCCGTGGCGGTCGGAATCGTCGCCTATCTGGCGCTGGCGTTCGCGTTTCATCCCGTCGTGATCGGTGTTCCCGTCGTAGGAGTTTAGAAGAATGTCAGTCCAGTCAGCGATCAGGCGCAAGACGGCGCCGGATATCCGCGCCCGCAAGAATGGCGAACCGATCGTGATGCTGACGTCCTATCACGCCCATACCGCCGCATTGGTCGACCGCTATTGCGACGTCATCCTGGTCGGCGATTCCCTTGGCAATGTGATGCACGGCTTCGAGACCACCGTGCCGGTGACGCTCGACATGATGATCCTGCAGGGCCATGCGGTGATGCGCGGCTCGCAGCATGCGCTGGTCGTGGTCGACATGCCCTTCGGCTCCTATGAAGCCTCGAAGGAGCAGGCGTTTCACTCCGCGGTGCGAATCCTGAAAGAAACCCATTGCGGCGCCGTGAAGCTCGAAGGCGGCGCGCGGATGGCCGAGACCATCGCGTTTCTCAGCGAGCGCGGGGTTCCCGTGATGGGCCACATCGGATTGACCCCGCAGTCGATCAATACGCTGGGTTCGTTTCGCGCCCAGGGCCGCGAGGAGGGCAGCTGGGAGCCGATCGAGAACGATGCCCGCGCGGTGGCGCAAGCCGGGGCTTTTTCGGTCGTGGTCGAGGCGGTCGCCGAGCCGCTGGCGAGGAAGATCACGCAGACCGTCGCCATTCCCACCATCGGGATCGGCGCCAGTGCCGCCTGCGACGGTCAGGTCCTGGTGCTGGAGGACATGCTGGGGCTGTCGCCGCGGTCCCCGAAATTCGTGCGCCGCTACGGCAATCTCGGCCCGATGATCGAGGCCGCGATCCAGGGCTATGCCGCCGACGTGCGCTCCCGCGCGTTTCCGGGCCCGGAACACGTCTACGGCATGAAGGCGAAGAGCTGACCGGGGAACTGCGACGAACCGGTCGCGCCAACAGGTAAGACCAAACGCCGGCGCGAGGGCCGCGGCAGGGTCGGCTGGCGGCACGGCGGGGACCGGGCCGTATCGTTAACGCTTTGACGGGGCCAGCTTTGCCTTGCCACCGCCATATCGCTAGGATATCGCCGCCGCCACGCGGGGATCAGGTTTGTGGCAATCCTAAGTTCGAGCGCCGCCTATTGGGGATGGGATATCTGTAAGTGACTGAATTATTTGACGAAGTCGACGAGGAGGTCCGCCGCGACCAGCTCAAGCGGCTGTGGGACCGGTATTCGATCTATATCGTCGCCGGCGCGCTGCTGATCGTCGCCGCGGTCGGTGGCTGGCGCGGTTACCAGTATTTGGAGGCCAAGAAGGCGGCCGAGGCCGGCAGCGCCTTCGACGCCGCCGTCGAACTTTCCGAGCAGAACAAGCATACCGAGGCCGAAGCGGCCTTCAACAAGCTGGCCGCGACCGCGCCGTCGGGCTATCGCATGCTGGCGCGGCTGCGCGCCGCGGCGGAAGTCGCGACGCAGGATCCGCAGGCGGGGGCCAAACTGTACGACGACATTTCGGCCGATCGCAGCGTCGGGGCGGCGGAGCAGGATCTTGCCAGGGTGCGCGCCGCCGGCTTGCTGTTGGAGACGGCGAGCTATCCCAGCATGCTCCAGCGCCTTGAGACTTCGACCAGCCCGGAGGCGACCTTTCGCCATACCGCGCGTGAATTGCTGGCGCTGTCGGCCTGGCGCGCCAATGACACGACGGCGGCGCGGCAGTGGCTGGACATGATTGCCAATGACGGCGAGACGCCGTCCGGCCTGCGTTCGCGCGCCGAAGCGCTGCAGGCGTTGCTTCCACCGGTCGCGAAGAGCTGACGGCAGGAAAACGAGTTGAGCGAGAAATCGACCATGCGCCGTCCGCAACGTCTGATCGCGGCTTTCGTCCTCATTGCGCTCTCGGGCGTGATGGCAGGCTGCTCGAGCAGTTTCAGCAGTTGGGATCCCATGGATATGCTCGATTTTCTCGACACCAAGAAGAAGCTTCCGGGCGAACGCAAGCCGGTTTTCCCCGATGGCGTGCCGGGCCTGGAGCAGGGCGTGCCCAAGTCGCTCTACAAGGGCGCTTCGCAACAGGAAATCGACCAGCAGAACGCCCAGGCCACCGCGGCCGCGGCGCCGCCGCCTCCCCAGGACGCCAAGCCGAAACGATCCGCCAAATCCAAGAGCAAGCAACCCGCCACGGCCGGCACGGACCCCGCAGCAACGCCGGATGAGGAAGGCACGGCGGCAGCGCCACCGGCTCCCAAGCCCAAGA
>JBAVEE010000631.1:0-5772 GCA_049587575.1 Bradyrhizobium sp. | reverse complement strand
TGCCAACACCTTCAAAACATTGGGCCGACGCCAGGCCAGTCTACAGGACGGCAAGCGAATCAAAGTCATGCCGACGCCTGAGGATCCGGCGTCCCGATGCCGCGCCGCCAGTTTGCGTAACCGTTCACTTGAGTCCGGCGCTGGCAATGGTACGGGAGAGCACGCGCCGGCAAGCGTGCAAGGCTGATATCTGCTCGTCGTGCCGGAGCGGAGGTTCTATTCGCAGGGAAAGTCCGGGGACAGACCACCGTGCTGCGCTTTGTGAATCGCAGACGGAACAACTCCGAAATACTCCCGGAACACACGGCTGAAGTGCGACGAACTCGAAAAGCCCCACGAAAATGCGACGTCTGTGATGGACTTTCCGGCCTGGGTCTCCAGCTCCTGGCGACAGTTCTGCAACCTTGCTTGCCGGATATAGTCGCTGATGGTGGTACCCCGGTCGCTGAACAGCATGTGCAGATAGCGCTTGGTGCAGCTCAGTGCCGCCGAGATCTGGTCGATCGAAAGCTCCGGGTCGCGCAGATGCTCGCGGATGAAGAACTGCGCCCGGACATACATCGCCTCGGGTCCGGCGCGATTGAGCATCGCGTCGGGTTCGCGGAGCGGCAACAGCAGGAGGTCGATCAGCGAATCGGCCACCCCGAGCGCGTTGTTCGGCGACAGCTTGGTCGCTTCATCGAACGCGGCGTGGACAAAGTCATAGGCGATCCGGCCGGTGCCGGTGCGCGCGGAGAGTTTGCATGCCGACATCTTCGCCGAGCGGAAGCCGCGTTCCTGCAGCAGTTCCTTCGGCACGATGACGACCTCGTGTCGCGTCAGCGTCGGGCTGACTATCGTGTGAGGACAGGATACATCGTAGGCGAGACAATCGCCGGGCATCAGCTCGATGCGGCGGCCGGCCTGCTCGAAATGCGAAATCCCGTAAGTCTGAAACAGTATTTTGACGAACGGATGGGCGCCAGGTTTTGCGCGCGAGGCCGTATACGCAAGCCGGTGCTGGCTCGCCTCGATCTGACAGAGCTTTAGCTTCGAAATCGTCGTGTAGTTGATCCGGCCTTCGAATGACGAGGCCTCCAGCGGATCGATGTCGAATTGGCCGCAAAGATCGGTCAGTGCATCTGACCAACATTGGATCTGCTTCTTCGGCGTCAATCCGGAAGTATTAAGTGAGCGGACCGTGTCGGACATTATCCAGCCACCGATTCGAGATCAAAACATGACCGCTTGCCGCGAGAGGGCCCGAGTCATTGATGGAGCGACCTTTAGCTCAATTTAAGGCGATCATTGAGGTTTGAGCCGCACTTATCCTGACATCCCGTTGATAATCCTCCGACTTAGTTGCAGCGCCGTCAAGGGAAACCTCAACCAGTGGGGCGGGCTTTACGGGGCGATGCAGTGGGGCACAGCGGTTGACGCTGCGCAGCATGGAGACACGCCGCCCGCGAAAGTCAGAGGTGCCGGTTAAAAAGTTCATTATGTTTCGCTATCGCGCAAACGCGCTTCCCTCTTGGGCAAGTTTCCCACTTTCGAACCGGGTAGGGTTCCGACAAAGAAAAACTGAAAAGTGGTCCGTTTTTGCGGAACCACATTGTTCACAACTGGGAGGAATCACGATGCGCAAGGTGCTAGTCGCTACGACTTCGATCTTCGGCCTGTTGGCCATACAGGGCTTTGCTGCGCGCGCTGACGACGCGCTGGACAAGCTGGCCAAGGATCCCAAGCAATGGGTGATGCAGCAGGGCGACAACGCCAACACGCGCTATTCCAAGCTCAATCAGATCAACGCCAGCAACGCCAAGAAGCTGCAGGTAGCCTGGACGTTTTCAACCGGCGTGCTGCGCGGTCACGAAGGCGGACCGCTGGTGGTCGGCGATACGATGTATGTCCATACGCCGTTTCCAAACACGGTCTATGCGCTTGACCTGAACCATGACGGCAAGATCATCTGGAAATATGAACCCAGGCAGGATCCCAACGTCATTCCGATCATGTGCTGCGACACGGTCAACCGCGGCGTCGCCTACGCCGACGGCAAGATCTTCCTGCATCAGGCCGATACCACCCTGGTCGCGCTCGACGCCAAGACCGGAGCCAAGGTCTGGTCGGTGATGGATGGCGAGCCTGGCAAGGGCCAATCCGGCACCGATGCGCCCTTCGTGTTCAAGGACAAGGTTCTGGTCGGTGTTTCCGGCGGCGAATTCGGCGTCCGCGGCTGGGTCAGCGCCTACAACATCAAGGACGGCAAGCTGGCCTGGCGCGGCTTTTCGGAAGGGCCGGACTCCGACACCCTGATCGATCCCGTCAAGACCACGGCGCTCGGCAAACCCGTCGGGCCCGATTCCTCGACCTCCACCTGGCAAGGCGACCAGTGGAAGATCGGCGGCGGCGCCACCTGGGGCTGGTATTCCTACGATCCCGAACTGAACCTCGTCTATTACGGGTCGGGCAATCCCTCGACCTGGAACCCGGTGCAGCGCCCCGGCGACAACAAGTGGTCGATGTCGATCTGGGCGCGTGACCTCGATACCGGCAAGGTCAAATGGATCTACCAGATGACGCCGCACGACGAATGGGACTATGACGGCGTCAACGAGATGATCCTGACCGATCAGACCATTGGCGGCAAACCGCGGAAGCTGCTGACGCATTTCGACCGCAACGGCTTCGGCTACACGCTCGACCGCACCGACGGCGAATTGCTGGTCGCGGAAAAATTCGATCCGGTGGTGAACTGGGCCACCAAGGTCGACATGGACAAGTCGTCCAAGACCTACGGCCGTCCGCTGGTGGTCGACGCCTATTCGACCCAGCATGGCGGCGAAGACCACAACTCGAAGGGCATCTGCCCGGCGGCGCTTGGCACCAAGGACGAACAACCGGCGGCCTATAGCCCGGAGACGCAGTTGTTCTATGTCCCGACCAACCATGTCTGCATGGACTATGAGCCCTACAAGGTAGCCTATACTGCCGGTCAGGCTTATGTCGGTGCCGCCGTGGCGATGTATCCGCCCAAGGGCGACACCAACATGGGCAATTTTATTGCCTGGGACGGCAAGACCGGCAAGATCGTGTGGTCCAACAAGGAGCAGTTCTCGGCCTGGGGCGGCGCGTTGGCCACGGCCGGCGGCGTCGTCTTCTACGGCACGCTTGAAGGCTATCTGAAGGCCGTCGATGCCAAGACCGGGAAGGAGCTTTACAAGTTCAAGACCCCGTCCGGGATCATCGGCAACGTCATGACCTACGAACACGGCGGCAAGCAATACGTTGCCGTGCTGTCCGGGGTCGGCGGCTGGGCCGGCATCGGTCTGGCGGCCGGTCTGCTGCAGCCCGAGAACGCCGCCGCCTGGCATGGCGCCGTCGATCAGGGCAAGTTGCCGACCAAGGAAAAGACGGTCGATACCGCGGGCCTCGGCGCTGTCGGCGGCTATGCCGGTCTGGCGTCCTATACGTCGCTGGGCGGGACGTTGACGGTATTCGCCTTGCCAAGCGAATAGCCGCGACGTCACGGTGAGATGATCCTGGATCGGCGCGCCGCTGCCTTGCTGCGCGCCGATTCTGTTCTGACCCAGCTTCGCAATGCGTGAGGAAGGTAAGGTTACGTGACTATCAGCCATTGTAGATTTGCGCTTGGGAAATTCGTGCTTGGGAAATTCGCGCTTGCCATCCTGGCGTGCAGCCTTGCCGGCGGAGCGGCATACGCCGACGGATCCGGCGATCCGGCCGTCGCTTCCTCCGACAACGGCAAATATGCCGACAAGAACGGCAACCCGACCTACAAGATCAGCGCGGACGGGACCGTCGACTGGTACACCTTCTCCGGCTTTCGCCGCTATCATTCGGACTGCCATGTCTGCCATGGCCCGAACGGGGAGGGATCGAGCTACGCGCCGGCTCTGGCCAATTCCCTGAAGACCCTGAGCTACGTCCAGTTCAACGATGTCGTCACCAATGGCCGCAAGAACGTCGACGCCGCCAACGACAAGGTGATGCCGTCGTTTGCCTCGAACGTAAACGTGATGTGCTATCTCGACGATATCTACGTCTATTTACGCGCGCGCGCCAACGCCGCCATTCCGGGGGGACGTCCCCCCAGCCATGAAGACAAGCCGGAGGCCGCCAAAGCGGCCGAGGCCAGCTGCACGGGGATCAAATGACCAAAGCACAAGCCAAAAAATTTCCGACGCTGATTCCTTTTGTATCGAAGGGTCCCGCAATCGTCCTGCCTGCCCTGGCCGGCGCGTTGATATGCGGACTTGCCGCCGTCTGGTCCGTTGGGGCTCGCGCCCAGTCCAGCGATGCCGGTTCGCTCGAACTTGTCGATCCCGACGTGTTTCGCGCGTGTGGCGATCCGCGCAACCTGCCGTTCTCCAACGAAAAAGGCGAGGGCTTCGAAAACAAGCTCGCCGAACTGTTTGCCGCCAAGCTCGGCAAAAAGCTCAGTTACACCTACTTCCCGCAGGCAACCGGCTTCGTCCGGATGACGCTGGGCTCGTACCGGTGCGATATCATCATGGGATTTCCTCAAGGGGACGATCAGGCACAAGTCACCGTTCCCTATTACCGGACGACCTATGCGCTGGTCTTCAAGCCCGGAAGCGGCCTCGAAGGTGTGACCGCGATCGGCGATCCAAAACTCAAGGACAAGCGGATCGGAATTATTGCAAAGACGCCCCCTAGCACAGACATGGCGATCAACGGTCTCCTGGGTCATGCCAAGTCCTACCCGCTGTTCATCGATACCCGGGCGGATTCCTCGGCGCAGGCCATGATGGACGACCTTGCCCATGATCAGATCGATTGCGGCATATTGTGGGGCCCGATGGCCGGCTATTACGCAAGGCAGGCGAACCCGCCCATGATCGTCGTGCCGCTGACCAAGGAGACGATGGGTCCGCAAATGACCTATCGTATCGGCATGGCGGTCCGCGCGACCGACCAGGAGTGGAAACGCACGCTCAATCGGCTCATCATGGAAAACCAGCCTGAGATCAACAAGCTGCTGATCAGCTATAACATTCCCATACTGGACGAGGCCGATGCGCCCATCACATCAGAGACACTCTCCAAGCGGCCATGATTAAGGCCACTGCCCGTTTCGCGTTGATGGCGTTCCTGGTCATCGCGGCGGAGGCCACGGCAGCCGAAGTAACCGAGCCGGGCGGTTATCGCCTCGAAGATTATCGCTCGCCGACACCGGCGACGCTGCGCGGCGCCAGGGTGATAGGCACGGACGAAGCAGAAACGCTCTGGCGCAGCCATTCGGCTTCCTTTGTCGATGTGCTGCCAAGGCCGCCGCGGCCGCGGGATCTGCCGGCAGGGACGCTTTGGCGCGACAAACCGCGGCCCAACATTCCCGGCAGCATCTGGTTGCCTGACACCGGATATGGCGAACTCGCGCCCAGTATGGCCGACTATTTCCTGAAGGGCCTGGACAAGGCGACCAACGGCGATCACGCCAGACCAGTGGTTTTATATTGTCTCGCGGATTGCTGGATGTCGTGGAACGCGGCCAAGCGCGCGCTCTTGCTCGGCTATTCCGACGTGGTGTGGTATCCCGCCGGCACCGACGGGTGGCGCGCGGCCGGCCTTCCGCTGCAAGATTCCACGCCAGAGCCGCGCCCGGGCGAATAAGCCGGTCTAGCTTTTCGTTTTCACGCGCTTTCCTGACGCGAACCGGGGCCCACTTCGCTGGAAAACGCTCTGGCGGAAATTTCCTATTTCGCCGGCGTGTCGTCTTGCAAACGGTCCTGGATCGCCCTGCTCAAATCG
>JBAVEE010000630.1:0-2930 GCA_049587575.1 Bradyrhizobium sp. | reverse complement strand
TTGCCTCGACCTGGCTGATCAAGACTACCGGCGACAAGGCCTCCCCCGGATATTGGCTGATGTTCGCCGCGGTGCTCGGCATCATCGCAGCGATGACGGTCTATCGCGGCGGCCGGACCATCGAGATCCGCGAGGCCGTTGCCGCGTGAGTCCAAAAACCATGGGGCCAGGCGATCGCCCGGTCCGGTTTGATTTCCATGCAAACAACGATAACAAGAGCGCATGGTCGACTTAGCCCGTAAATACGATGTGCTGGTGATAGGCGGCGGCAACGCCGCGCTGTGCGCCGCGATCAGCGCGCGCCGGCTGGGGGCGTCCGTGCTGGTGCTGGAAGGCGCCCCGAAATTCTATCGGGGCGGCAATACCCGCCACACCCGCAACATGCGCTGCGCCCATGATGCGGCGACCTCGATCCTCACCGGGCCCTATACCGAAGAGGAATTCTGGGAAGACTTGCTTCGCGTTACGGGCGGCCAGACCGACGAGGAGCTGGCGCGCCACATGATCGCCGAATCCAAGGATATCCTGGACTGGATCGTCGAACAGGGCGTACGTTGGCAGCCGTCGCTCGGCGGCACGCTCAGCCTGGGGCGCACCAACTCATTCTTCCTGGGCGGCGGCCGGGCGATGCTGAACGCGCTCTATCTCACCGCCGAGCAGCTTGGCGTCGAGGTTCTCTACGACGCCGAGGTGCTCGACCTGGAAATCGCCGGAGGCATGTTCCTTGCTGCCGCGCTGAAGCAGGGTGACGGCCGCGCGACCGTCCGCGCTTCCACACTTGTCGCCGCCGCCGGCGGTTTCGAGGCCAACATCGAATGGCTCAAGCAATATTGGGGCGAGGCCGCCGACAATTTCCTGATCCGCGGCACGCCGTATAACCGCGGCTCGATCCTGAAGATGCTGCTCGAAAGGGGCGTGCAGGAGGTCGGCGATCCCACGCAATGTCATGCGGTCGCGATCGATGCGCGCGCGCCGAAATTCGACGGCGGCATCATCACAAGACATGATTCTGTGGTGTTCGGCATTGTCGTCAACAAGCACGCCCAGCGATTCTACGACGAAGGTGAGGACATCTGGCCGAAGCGCTATGCCATCTGGGGACGGCTGGTGGCAGCCCAGCCCGACCAGATCGCCTACATCATATTCGACTCGACGGTCGTCACGAGCTTCATGCCGACGCTGTTCCCGCCGATCGGCGGCTCCTCCATCGCCGAGCTTGCAGGCAAGCTCGGGCTCGATCCGGCCGCACTGGAAAAGACCGTGGCCGAGTTCAACGCCGCAGTGCGGCCCGGCACCTTCGATCACACCATCCTGGATGATTGCCGCACCGAGGGACTGACGCCGCCTAAAACCCATTGGGCGCGAAAGATCGAGACGGCGCCCTATCTGGCCTATCCGGTGCGGCCGGGCATTACCTTCACCTATCTCGGCACCCGCGTGAACAAGCAGGCGCGCATGCTGATGAAGGATGACAAGCCTGCCGCCAACATGTTCGCGGCCGGTGAGATCATGGCCGGCAACGTGCTCGGCAAGGGCTACGCGGCCGGCATCGGAATGACCATCGGCAGCGTGTTCGGGCGGATCGCGGGACGGGAAGCTGCGAAGAATGCAAAAAACTAGGGGGGGCGGGTCACCTCGCCCCGCTTGCGACGAGAGGCCGGATTGCGGAGCAACCCGGGTGATGGGGAGTCTCCGCGAGCGCGTTGCGTGGAAAGTCCCCCTCACCCCGCCCCTCTCCCCGCAAGCGGGGCGAGGGAGAAGAAACGGAGGAGCCATGTCACGCCTTGCGATTGCTGCGGCCGCCGCCGCGCTGATGGCCGCGACATCGGCGAAGGCCGCCGAACCTATCACGCTACGCGACATGGGCTCGTTTCATGTCGGCGGTCGTCTCGTCGAAATCAGCGGCAAGCCGGTCAAGGAAGTCGTCTTCACGCCCGGCGGCGTGCCGGCGAAGGTCGACCCCAACGGCACCTACCAGGTCGAGCAGATGTATGTGCAGTACTTCCTGCCGGCAAACGAGCACGGCGCCTATCCGCTGCTGTTGTGGCATGGCGGCGGGCTGACCGGCGTCACCTGGGAGACTACCCCCGACGGCCGCGAAGGCTGGCTCAACTATTTCCTGCGCAAGGGCTGGAGCGTCTACAATTCCGACGCCGTCGAGCGCGGCCGTGCCGGCTGGGCGCAATACCCCGACATCTTCAAGAGCGAGCCGGTGTTCCTGACCACCCGCAATCCGTTCGAGCGCTTTCGCATCGGCGACGGCCCGAACTCCTACGATCCCGATCCCGCCAAACGCAAGCTGATGCCGGGCAGCCAGTTTCCGAACGAAGGCTACGACAATTTCGTCAAGCAGAACGTGCCGCGCTGGACCACCAATGATGATGCGACGATCGCGGCCTATATTGCCGAGATCGATCGCGTCGGCCCCTGCATCATCCTGTTCCACAGCCAGGCCGGCAGTTTTGGCTTCAAGGTCGCCCAGGCGCGGCCCGACAAGGTCAAGGCGCTGATCGCGGTCGAGCCGGCTGGCGTCGGCGATCCCGCTCACGTGGACGCGCTGAAGAACATCCCGACGCTGATCATCTATGGCGACTACATCGAACGCGACCAGCGCTGGCCCAGGATGCGCGCCACCGGCATCGCATTTGCGGAAGGCATCAAGGCCGCGGGCGGCAGCGTCGATGTCGTCGACCTGCCGCAGGCCGGTATCAAGGGCAATTCGCACATGATCATGATGGACAAAAACAACACCGAAGTCGCCGGCCTGATCCAGAAATGGCTGGAAGGCAAAGGCCTGACGAAGTAGCGATCGCGTCAAACAAAGAGAAAACAGCGCAACATGCACGGGACCAGAATCTTGGAGGAAGCCGACCGCCTGATGACGGTCTGCAATTCGTGCCGCTACTGCGAGGGGCTGTGCGCGGTATTTC
>JBAVEE010000629.1:0-2425 GCA_049587575.1 Bradyrhizobium sp. | reverse complement strand
CGAACTGTAATTTTCGCTGTGCCCGTATTATTCTTGAAATAATGGTCATTCACCCAAGGTAGTCCGATCACCGCGTCGTTGACGTAAAGGAACAGTTCGCCATGATCGCTCCCTCAAAAGCCACAAGCCGGAAATTGATAAGAGACTAGCCCGCGCAAGATAGGAATGCAATCTATGGTAGATTAAATGCTGGCAAAGATCTTTCGCTCAGTCCAGCAGCCCGCGGTGCTCAGCCCACTTGAACGAAAGCATATGTGCGTAAAATGGACTGAATCAGTCACTCGTTGACGCGCCGTCCTCCACGCCCCGCGACCTATATTGTCGGCAGCGAACCGATCAGCCGATATTCCATAACAATGGATCGGCGAATGTTGGATTGGACGCCGGTCTCAAAAATGCCGGGCGACCAGCAGCCCGAGCAGCACCGTCCCCGAGGCAGCAGTGACTGCGACCATATTGAAAAGGTTTTGCGTGACAGCCGATAGCGTCAAGCTCGCATAGACCGGCGGCCGGTTCGGCTTTGATTTCTTGCGGTTCGCCTTTTGGGGCGCCGTCTTCACAGCCATTGCATTCCCCGGAGATGGCGGGTCAGGCCGCATTGCAGCCTGACCCTGACGCCTTTCCTGTCGGAGTTTATCCCCGATCTGCAATCACCATGGCATGTTCTAGGACGAGAAAGCTTAAGCGGTCTGGTAAACCAAAGCTGACCGCGGTTGATGGTTTATGAATTCGCGATGTCTTGCCTGCGGCAGGTAGCGGCTTGCTGCAGGCGTGTCGCCACCGCGAGCGGTTGGTGGACTACCACCGCAGTCCCGGCCGCGCTGCAATCTATTCGAGATGCATGCCGGATTTGGCGATGACCGACCGAAAGATTGCCAATTCGCTCTTCAGCCGTGTCGCGAGTTCGCTCGGTGTGGACGGAATGACCTGCACGCCTCCCGACGCAAAGCGTTCCTTCACGTCGGATGAATCGAGAGCTCTCACGACGTCAGCGTTGAGTTTATCGACGATCGCCTGGGGCGTTCCCTTTGGCGCGAACAATGCCGTCCAATTTGAAGCGTTCACGTCGGCCACGCCCTGCTCCTGGAGCGTCGGCCACTCGGGATTGAGTGTCGATCGCTTCGCCGAGGTGACGCCCAATTCGCCACCATCAAGGAATTATTGACCGCGACGGAGCTCGGCACATCGTGAGCGCTTCGGCGAAGCACCAACCTGAACCTGCAGCTCAGGAAGTGTTGGCCGGCCTCGTCGAGCGCGTCACGTTCCACAACAGCGATAACGGCTTTTGTGTTCTGCGGGCCAAGGCACGCGGGCATCGTGACCTCGTCACGGTAATCGGCCACGCCGCCATGATCTCGGCAGGCGAGTGGATTACGGCTTCGGGGGAATGGGTCAACGACCATACCCACGGTCAGCAGTTCAAGGCGCGCTTCATGCGCACCTCTGCGCCGACGTCGATCGACGGCATCGAAAAATACCTCGGATCCGGGATGATCCGTGGCATCGGTCCGGTCTATGCCAAGAAAATGGTCCAGGCTTTTGGCGAAAAGGTTTTCGACATCATCGAAGCCGAGCCGGAACGCTTGCGCGAGGTCACCGGCATTGGCGCCTTCCGCGCCAAGCGCATCACAGATGCTTGGGCCGAGCAGAAGATCATCCGCGAGATCATGGTTTTCCTGCACAGCAATGGCGTCGGCACGGCGCGGGCGGTGCGTATCTACAAGACCTACGGCTCGGACGCCGTTCAGGTCATGACCGAAAACCCATACTGCCTGGCGCGCGATATCCGAGGCATCGGGTTCAAGACCGCCGATGCAATCGCCATAAAGCTCGGGATCGAGAAAACGGCGATGATCCGGGTTCGAGCCGGAATCTCCTACGCTCTGACGGAAGCCATGGACGATGGCCATTGCGGCCTGCCGACCGCGGAGCTTGTTCCGCTGGCAGTTGAGTTGCTGGAGATATCGAAGGAGCTGGTTCAGACCGCACTGGATCTGGAGCTTTCAGAGGGCACGGTGATAGCCGCGAGCGTCGGCGAGACGCCCTGCGTGTTTCTGGGTGGTCTTTATAGAGCGGAACAGGTCATCGCCGAGCGCCTGATGACGCTGGCCTGCGGCAAACTGCCCTGGCAATTCGTAGACGCCGATAAGGCGCTGCCTTGGGTGGAGCAAAAGACCGGCCTGTCATTGGCTGAAAGCCAGGTAGCCGCCATTCGCCTGGCACTGGTCTCCAAGGTTCTGGTCATCACCGGAGGACCCGGTGTTGGCAAGACGACCATCGTCAATTCCATTCTGCGCATCCTGAGCGCAAAGGGCGTAAACCTGCTCCTGTGCGCACCGACCGGGCGCGCCGCCAAGCGGATGACGGAGGCGACGGGGTTTGAGGCCAAGACCGTTCATCGGCTGCTCGAGGTCGACCCGACGGC
>JBAVEE010000628.1:0-15367 GCA_049587575.1 Bradyrhizobium sp. | reverse complement strand
GTTGGCGGCCTCGATCTCGCGTTTGGAAAAGCCGACCGCGCCGAGCAGGTCGAAATTCGGCGCTGCAATGGCTTCCGGCGCGATCTTCAGGGTGTCGCGCAGGAAGTCCTCGCCGAAGGTCCATTTGTTGAAGGCGAACTTGATGTCGAAGGCGGTCGGCAACGCGGCTTCCGCCTTGGCCAGGGCCTCGTCGGTAAAGCCCTTGGCTTTCAAGGTGGAGACGTTGATCGCCTGCGCATTGGACAGCGAACCGTGGCCGACGGCATAGGCCTCGATCTCCGCGATCTCGCTCTCGCGGTAGCCGAGCGCGCGCAGCGCCTCGGGCACCGCGCGGTTGATGATCTTCCAGTAGCCGCCGCCGGCGAGCTTCTTGAATTTCACCAGCGCGAAATCAGGCTCGATGCCGGTGGTGTCGCAATCCATCACGAGACCGATGGTGCCGGTCGGCGCGACCACGGTGGTTTGCGCGTTGCGGTAGCCGTTGGCTTCGCCGAGTTCGAGCGCCTTGTCCCAGGCGGCCTTGGCGTGCTCGATGATGTCGGTCTGCGGCACGCTGGCGTAATCCAGCGGCACCGGGCTGACGGCCAGCGCTTCGTAGCCACGGGATTCGCCGTGCGCGGCGCGGCGGTGGTTGCGGATCACCCGCAGCATGTGGGCGGCGTTCTTCTTGTAGCCGGGGAAGGGGCCGAGCTCCTTGGCCATCTCGGCCGAGGTGGCATAGGCCGTTCCGGTCATGATCGCGGTCAGCGCGCCGCACAGCGCGCGGCCTTCCTTAGAGTCATAGGACAGCCCCATGGTCATGAGAAGTCCGCCGATATTGGCGAAGCCGAGGCCCAGCGTGCGGAATTCGTAGGACAATTCCGCGATCGCCTTGGACGGGAACTGGGCCATCATGACCGAGATTTCGAGCACGACGGTCCACAGCCGGCAGAGATGCTCGTAGGCGTCGAC
This sequence comes from Bradyrhizobium sp., assembly GCA_049587575.1. Lineage (GTDB taxonomy): Bacteria > Pseudomonadota > Alphaproteobacteria > Rhizobiales > Xanthobacteraceae > Bradyrhizobium. The sequence goes on along the minus strand of JBAVEE010000628.1, from coordinate 14,416 downwards.
GTCGAAGAGTTTCGTCGTGGTGTTGTAAAAAGTGATCAGGTTGGCGGAGGCCAGATTGCAGGCGGTGTCGTCCAGGAACATGTATTCCGAGCACGGATTGGAGGCGCGGATGTCGCCCGACGCCTTGCAGGTGTGCCAGTCGTTCATGGTGGTGTTGAAGTGCAGGCCGGGATCGGCGCTGGCCCAGGCGGCGTGGCCGATCTTCTCCCAGAGGTCGCGCGCCTTCAGCGTTTTCGTCACCTTCCTGCTGGTGCGGCCGATCAGATTCCAGTCGCCGTCGGTTTCCACCGCGCGCAGGAAATCGTCCTTGAGCGAGACCGAGTTGTTGGAGTTCTGGCCGGACACGGTGAGGTAGGCTTCCGAATCCCAGTCGGTGTCGTAGACCGGAAAATCGATGTCCTTGTAGCCCTGCTTCGCGAACTGGATGACGCGCTTGATCATGGCGTCCGCGACCATCGCGCGGCGGGCGAGCTTGATCTCGCGCCGCAAAGCGGGGTTCTTCTCGGGATCGAAGCAATCGTCGCCGCTGCCTTCGCAGTTGACGCAGGCTTTCAGCACCGCCTTGAGGTGGCGCTGGTTGAGCTTGGAGCCGGTGACGAGGGCGGCGACCTTCTGCTCCTCCTTCACCTTCCAGTCGATATAGGTCTCGATATCCGGATGGTCGGCGTCGACCACCACCATCTTCGCCGCGCGGCGGGTGGTGCCGCCGGACTTGATGGCGCCCGCCGCGCGGTCGCCGATCTTGAGGAAGCTCATCAGGCCCGACGAGCGGCCGCCGCCGGACAGCTTTTCGCCTTCGCCGCGCAGGCGCGAGAAATTCGAGCCGGTGCCGGAGCCGTATTTGAACAGCCGCGCCTCGCGCACCCAGAGGTCCATGATGCCGCCCTCGTTGACGAGGTCGTCATTGACGCCCTGGATGAAACAGGCGTGCGGCTGCGGATGTTCGTAGGAGGATTTCGACTTGGTCAGCTTGCCGGTCTTCCAGTCCACGTAATAGTGGCCCTGGCCGGGGCCGTCGATGCCGTAAGCCCAGTGCAGCCCGGTGTTGAACCATTGCGGCGAATTCGGCGCGACCATCTGTTTCGCCAGCATGTAGCGCAGCTCGTCGTAGAAGGCGCGGGCGTCTTCCTCGCTGGAGTAATAGCCGCCCTTCCAGCCCCAATAGGTCCAGCAGCCGGCCAGCCGGTCGAACACCTGCCGGGCGGAGAGTTCGCTGACATAGCGCTCGGATTCGGGCAGGGCGGCGAGCGCCTCGGTGTCCGGCACCGAGCGCCACAGCCAGGACGGCACGGTCTCTTCCTCGACCTTCTTCAGCCTGGCGGCGACGCCGGCTTTGCGGAAATACTTCTGCGCCAGCACGTCGGAGGCGACCTGCGACCAGAATTCCGGCACCTCGACGTTTTCGAGGCGGAACACCACCGAGCCGTCGGGATTGCGGATTTCAGATGTCGTCAATCTGAAATCAATCTGTGCGTAGGGTGACTGGCCGTCAGTGGTGTTGCGCCGTTCGATTCGCATGGTCGTGCCCCGTTCTTTTTGACCGGACCGCTTGCCGCGGCGCCGGGCGTTGTTCCCTTGAGCGAACGTTCCGGACCAAAGCCGAAGACAACTTTGGCCGGGGCGTCCGCAAATTCTACCGGTGGACCCGGCCCTGTTTCTCTGGCCGCAAGCCCGGTGCGAGCACCCGCTTGCCGCCGCATAACCCGGATGGAACGCCCCCGTTCCGGCCCGGTTCATGCTCTCAACGCCACTTACCCCTGGGCCATTTTGGGCCCGTTTTTCGCGCTCCGAAATTCCCCGAATTCGGGACAAAAAAGCCCGATCCGCTGCCTCGACCGGCTGGCGGAGTGGTCATTTTTGGAACCCTTCAGGGAGCGACCGGCGGGACCCAAACACACTCGCGCCGAACAGGTCTAAAACTAGGACGACTCCATCGCGCCCGTCAAGGATTAGTACGAGTTCCTGAATCAAACACTAAATATGGTGGAAAGAGGGGAAAAACAGAGGCGCCCTGCGCTCCTGATCTGACCCAAGTATCAGTGAGTCCTCAGGGATTCCCAAGCGAAAAAAATCTGTTTCACACCCCGGTTTCGAGCTTCATCCCGTTGTTCACAGGGCAACTATTTATTGTGGCCGAGGGCTTGCCTCGGAGGGACTCACGTGAAGCTACGGGGAAGCAGCGACACATCCGGTCAGGCATGCCGTTGAGCCGATGGTCGGCCGCCCCAATAACCGGCAAGGTGCCGCTGATTCTCACCGGTCCAGCGATCCCCATGACAGTGCAAAACCAGCCGGGCGCGACGGCGCGCATCGCGCCCGCGGGCCTCTTGTTCCTCGCCATCACCTCGATCGGCTGGGGCTTCAACTGGCCGATCACCAAGCATCTCCTGAGCCAGCTGCCGCCGCTGACGCTGCGTGGCACCACCGGCGTGGTCGGCGCGAGCCTGCTGGCGCTGCTGGCGGTATCCCGCGGCCAGAACCTGCGGGTCGCCCGCGAGCTGTGGCCAAGGCTGGTGCTGGCCGCCTTCCTCAACGTCGGCTGCTGGATGGTGTTGATGGGATTTGCGCTGCTCTGGCTGCCGGCCAGCGAGGCGGCGCTGATCGCCTACACCATGCCGGTATGGGCCTCGATCCTGGCCTGGCCGATCCTCGGCGAGCGGCCGAATCTGTTGCGCGTCATCTCGCTGCTGATGGCGTTCCTCGGCCTCAGCGCGATTCTCGGCGGCAACGGCTTTGCGGCGAGCGTCTCGAAGCTGCCGGGAATCCTCCTGGCGCTCGGCGGCGCGTTCGGCTTTGCGACCGGCGCGGTGCTGGCCAAGAAGCTGCCGCTGCATCTGCCGCCGGTGCCGGCGGCGGCTTGGCAGATCGGGATCGGCTGCCTGCCGGTGGCGGTCGTGGGCCTGTTGTTCGAGAAATCCAGTTTCCCCGGGCTTTCCGGTTTCGACTGGATCCTGCTGAGCTATTCCACCGTGGTGCAGTTCTGCATCGCCTATGTCTGCTGGTTCGCCGCGCTGGCGCGGTTGCCGGCCTCGGTCGCGGCGATCGGCACCATGGCGGTGCCGGTGATCGGCGTGGTCGCCTCGGCCCTGGCGCTGCACGAGCCGCTCGGCGTCGGCCAGATCGCCGCCCTTGTGTTCACGCTGGCGGGCGTGGCGCTGGCGACGCAATCGTGAACGGCAAAAGACCGCGCGGCGCGGTCCGGACGGGCCTTTGCGCCGGACTTAACTGGACAATCCGGCCCGCCGGTGGCATCAGGACCGGCACGCTCTCTCGAACCGGTTAGGCGCTATGAAGCTGTTTTTCCTGAAACTGTTCACATGGTGGAACGGCCAGACCTTCGGCACCCAATTGTGGACCTGGCGGTTCGGCGAACTGGTCGGCGAAGACGAGCAGGGCAACCGCTATTTCCGCACCAGGGGGCGCAAGATCGATCCCTCGCTCGGCTTCGAGCGGCGCTGGGTGATCTACAACGGCCTAGCGGAAGCCACCCGGGTGCCGCCGTCATGGCATGGCTGGCTGCACCACACCGTCGACGTGGCGCCGACCGAAGAGAGCTACACGCCGCGCGAATGGGAAAAGCCGCATCGCCCGAACATGACGGGCACGCCGGCGGCCTACCGGCCGTCCGGCTCGACGCTTGCGAGCGGCCGCCGGCCCAAGGCCACCGGCGATTACCAGCCGTGGACGCCGGGAAGCTGAACTTTACCTGTCGTCGCTCCGGGCTCGCGTCGCCGCGAGCCTGTGAACAGCGGGAACAGCGGGGATATCCGCCGCTGCGCTGTTGAGTCTCGCGTGGAGCCATGGCCCAATGGGTCATCCTGCGGAGATGGGAAACCACCGCGACGGTTCGGGCTCCAGTTCGCGACTGCCCCGATACGCAGCGGCTTCCGATCAGGATGTGGCCGGGAGATAGGCCCCCGGGCGCTGACGTCCTGAGATCGCCCGTCAATGTGAAGCTGCCGTAGGACAGGAAAGGCCGTTCGGGAAACCGGGCGGCCTTTTTCATTATTGTCCATTCTTCGAGGGACCGCGACGCGGGATCGAGGCGACGTCACTCAAGCCGAGCGGCGGCGCGCTGGTTGGCGGCACGGCGGCGCTCCTGGCCGGCCGAGTTACTCTCTTTCAAGCGCGCAAGAATTTCCGGCGGCGCGGTGTCGGGCGAGCCTGAATCGAACGGCGGCGCCGGGTTGTATTCGAGCCGGAGCTGGATGGCTTGCGCAGTCGGCCGGTCAATCAGGATCGAAACCAGCGTCAGCGCAAAATCGATCCCCGCGGTGACGCCGCCGCCGGTGACACGGTTGCGGTCGACGCAGACGCGCGTCCTGGCCGCCGTCGCCCCGTAGAGTTCGAGAAACTCTGTCGCCGTCCAATGTGTCGCGGCGCGGTATCCCTTCAAGAGGCCGGCCGCACCCAGCATCAGCGATCCCGTGCAGACCGAGGTGATGTATTTGGCGCCGGCGGCCTGACTGCGCAGGAATTGAAGCGTCTCTTCATCATTGACCATGTCGTCGGTACCGGCGCCGCCGGGGACGCAGATCACATCGAGCTGCGGGCAATCCGCAAAGCTGGTGGTGGGCGTCAGCGTCAGCACGCTGTCGCTTGCGACCGGCTCGATCCGTTTCCAGACCAGATGCACCTTCGCGCCGGGTACGCTCGAGAACACCTGCAAGGGACCGGTGAGGTCGAGCTGGGTCACCTTCGGGAACACGAGAAGTCCAATCTGAAGCGGCGTGGGCATGGTGAAAGGCTTTCGAAGGCTGGCTTGACGAGGTTTTACTTGACGCTGGCATCCTGACATGATGGTCTTTTGTCTTAAATGGCGAACTTCCCTCATTTCAGGACATCGGCGCAATCATGATCGGCGTGCTGGTATTTCCCGATTTCCAGCTGCTGGATGCTTCAGGCCCGATTTCGGTGTTCGAGATCGCCGGCCGCTTTGCCGGCAAGGCCTCCTCGATCAGGGTGCTCGCGGAAACTCCCGGTCCGGTGCGCAGTTCTGCCGGCGTCGAATTGCTGGCGCGGGGCCTGCGGTCGGCCAGCGCGATCTCGACCCTGATCGTCGCCGGCGGCGAGGGGGTTCACGCGGCGGCGCGCTCCGCCACGGCGCTGGCCTTCGTGCGGGCTTCGGCAAAACGTGGCGTCCGCATCGCCAGCGTCTGCTCGGGCGCCTACATCCTGGCCGAAGCCGGGCTGCTGGATGGCCGCCGCGCCACCACGCACTGGCAGCGCACCCGGCATTTTCTTTCCGCTTACCCCAGGGTGAAGCTCGAGCCCGACCGGATTTTCGTCCGCGACGGCGATATCTGGAGTTCGGCGGGGATCAGCGCCGGCATCGATCTGGCGCTGGCGCTGGTGGCGGAGGATTTCGGCGAGGAGATCGCGCAGCAAACCGCGCGCCAGCTCGTGCTCTACCATCGCCGCAGCGGCGGCCAGTCGCAATTCTCATCGCTATTGGAGTTGAAGGCGCCAACCGGGCGCTTCGGGCCGCTTCTGATCTGGGCGCGCGAACATCTCGACACGCCGCTGACGGTCGAGCATCTCGCCGAGCGGGCCGGGATGAGTTCGCGGCATTTCACCCGCGCCTTCATCGCCGAGACCGGCACCACGCCGTCGAAGGCGGTGGAGCGCCTGCGCATCGAGGTGGCGCGGCAGCAGGTGCAATCCTCCGGCGAGGCGATCGAACGCGTCGCCGAAGCGACCGGCTTTCGCGATCCGGAGCGGATGCGCCGCGCCTTCATCCGCGCCTTCGGCCAGCCGCCGCAATCGCTGCGGCGCGCGGCGCGGGCGGGGTAGGGCCGTGAACTCATGATCCAGGGGGCGTCGGCGGACATCCGCTCTGGTGAAGGTTTGCGGACGTCGGCCCCCGTGTGCGACGCGCCACCGTCCCTGCTATTCTTGCCATGGCCCACGCATTCCGGCTGACGCTAAACTTTGGCGGCCGATGCCTTGATGAAATCAACAAAGGCCCGCAATGGCGCCGGCACAAGCCGCCGTCCGGGGTAATAGAGAAACGGCCCCTCGAAACACTGCCACCAGGGTTCGAGAACCGGTTCGAGCGCGCCGCTTTCAAAGTGCGGGCGCAGCCAGTCCTCGAACAAAGGCACGATGCCGGTGCCCGCGATCGCGGCATCGATGAGGAGATCGGTGGCGCCGCCGACGCGCACCGTCAGCGGCCCCGTCACGTCGACCTTGACGACTTCGCCGTCGCACTCGAACTCCCAGGCCATCGTCGCGCCGCTCGGAAACCGGCCCTGCAGACAGGCATGGCCGAGCAGATCGCGCGGGTGCGCCGGTCTTCCTCGGGAATCGAGATAGGCCGGGGCGGCGCCCAGGGAAAACCGCTGCTGACGCGGACCGATCGGCACCGCAATCATGTCCTGCTCCAACCGCTCGCCATAGCGGATGCCGGCGTCGCAACCGGCCGCGAGGACGTCCACGAAATTCTCCTCGGCGATGACCTCCAGGCGAATATCCGGATAGGCGGCGAGAAACGCAGGAACGATCCCGGGCAGCACCAGCCGCGCCGCGCTGACCGGAACATTCAGCTTGAGCGTACCCGCCGGCCGATTGGACAGGCCGTGGGCCACGTCGATGGCGGCTTCGATTTCGGTCAGCGCCGGGGTCAGCCGCTCAAGCAGGCGCTCGCCTGCCTCGGTCGGAACTACACTGCGCGTTGTTCGGTTGAGGAGCCTGACGCCGAGCTGCGCCTCCAGCCTGCGAACCGCCTCGCTCAGGCCGGATGCGCTAACGCCACTCGCGCGGGCGCCATCGCGAAAGCCGCCGGCGCGCGCCACCGACACGAATGCATTGAGATCAGCCAGGCTGGCTTTCATTTGTGCGTATTTTCGTACAAGCTGTACAGATTGTGCCTATTTTCGTGCGCGCCGGCAAGGTCTAGCTAAGGGTGGTCGCAGCAAGGAGATCGACCATGACCAGTGTTCAAAAATCCGGCACTTTCGCTCTCGGCGACCGCACCGTTTATCGCATGGGCTATGGCGCCATGCAGCTGGCAGGGCCCGGCGTTTTCGGCCCGCCCAGGGATCGCGACGCGGCACTGGGCGTCCTGCGCGAGGCCGTATCGCAAGGCGTGAACCACATCGACACCAGCGATTTCTACGGGCCGCACGTCACCAATCAGATCATCCGCGAGGCGCTGCACCCATACCCAGACGATCTCACCATCGTCACAAAAATCAGCGCGCGGCGCGGCGCCGACGGGTCGTGGATTCCGGCCATGTCACCGGGTGAACTGACGCAAGCCGTGCACGACAATCTGCGCAATCTCGGGCTCGACGTGCTCAATGTCGTCAACCTGCGCAGCATGTTCGACGTGCATGGCCCTGCCGAAGGATCGCTCGAAGCGCCGCTCTCTGTCCTTGCCGAACTGCAACGCAAAGGCCTGGTGCGTCATATTGGACTAAGCAACGTCACGCCGACGCAAATTGCGGAAGGACGCAAGATTTGCGAGATCGTTTGCGTACAGAATTACTACAACCTGGCGCACCGCGACGACGACGCGCTGATCGACGAACTGGCGGGCGACGGCACCGCCTATGTGCCATTTTTTCCGCTCGGCGGTTTCAATCCGCTGCAATCGTCGACCTTGTCCGCCGTCGCCGCGCGTCTTGGCGCCACGCCGATGCAGGTTGCGCTTGGCTGGATGCTTCGTCGCGCGCCCAATATCCTTCTCATTCCCGGCACCTCTTCGCTGATGCATTTGAAGGAAAATCTGGCGGCGACCGAGATCGTTTTGTCCGACGATGTCATCAAGGAGCTGGAGGGCGTCGCGACCAAGGCCGCCTGATGGCGTCCGAAAGTCGGCGGCGATCCACTCGGTTCGCAACGTCTTTCATTTTGGCCGTCGGCTGACAATCCCCGGTTTTCCCCGACAAGCGGGCATCGTCAGCTCGGCCGGTTAGTCTGCTTGACCGCCCTCAGCGCCGGCCTGGAACTTTTCGGTCAGGGTCCTCATCGAATGGAGGAGGCCACACCCGACAGTCGAAACTTCGGCCCATGCCCGGGCAGACCGCGCCTGCCTGGCTGGGGGGCCTGGTAACACGCCACGGCTGACCGGCAGACCGGGGATGCCCAAAGCCATGGCTCTTTTGTCTTTTGTGTTTCTTTAGATGCTTGCTGCTGCTCGTCTCGGCCTTGGCCGGTGTGACCATCGGAACCAGCGCCAGCGCCGTCGCGTATGCGGCCAATGTCAAAAGCCGGATAGCAAATTTTCTCATGCGTCCTCCTGGGCTGTGTGGCAGGGCATGTGAGGCCTGCTGATGATACACCGCGCCGGAGCAATCATTCCGGGGATTACCGCATCGATCGTGATTTTTTGCAGATTTTGGAGCGGACCGCCGCCCAACTTGCAATCAACGCGCGTCATCTCCCCCCGGTCAGCGGCCAACTTCGCCGGCGCAATCACCGCTCATGCGTCACCGCTTTCGGTTGCGGCAAAGCCGGCCTGCCGCGTACTCAGTCGCCGCACGATCGGCTTGAGCAGTTGCGGCGACAGATAGATCGGAAACTGTGAGAGCGCGAAGTATAGCCACGTCGTCCCCGGCAGAACGCCGTCGGTCGCCGCCAGCATCAGCCCCATATTACGCTGCGAGACCATCAGGCCGAGAGCCATCGCGCGCCCGTGGCCGGCCTTGCGGAAGATCAGCGTGGTGGCGGCGAGCAGGACGAAAAAGACCGCGAAGGCGAGCATCGTCAATTCGATTGTCCTGAGTGGCTCGGCCAAAAAGCCGCCAACCACGTTGCCCATCACGGCCGCGACAAAGACGAACAGGATCAGGACGTTCAATCCGTCGATCGGCCGGACGTGCCGCTTGATGGCGGATGCGCCCGCGCTCCAGCGGATCGCGCTCGCGACCAGCAGCGATCCCGCGAGGATCGCCACCAGCTTCAGTCCGAGCCCGAGCGGCGAGAGCGTCAGCGCAGTGCCAAAGAAAGCAAAGGCGAACAGCGGGGCGGTGATCGGTATCAGCGCCGTGCTGGCCACAAGCGTGACGAGCACCAGCGTTGAATCCAGACCCATCACGGCCGCCAGCGCCGGCGACGCCATCATCGGCGAAGCCACGGCCTGCAGCATCAACGCCAGATACAGATCCGGTGAACGCCCATCGAGGCCGGTTGCAAGACAGGTTGCACCGGATATCAGGGGTACTGCGAGCGTGGTCCATGCGGTGGCGGCGACAATCAGGCCGGGCCGCCGCAAATGATCACGTAACGCGCTGACGTCAACGCGCATGAACGATACGCAGAGCAGAAGAAAAATCGCTTCAGTGACGAAAGGCTTGAGCAGCTCGCCAACCGGTGGCAGGGCAATGCCCAAGAATACCAGCGCGGCAATCGCGCGGGTGCCCTGGCCGCCGAGCCATGCCAACGCTTGCACCGGAACGGCGAGACTCTTTCGTAAGGTGGCGGGCATCTGACTTTCAAGATGGAACGGGCGGCGCGGCGACTTGGCGAGGAAGCCCGACCTGCGATGGGGCTGCGAACATGCGGTAACCGTCCCGCCGCACAAAGTAACATCTGGTTACCGTCTATTTCGGACGGAACGGTTCGGCGACGTCCCGTTCAACGCCGACCATGGGACGCTCCACTCGACTTCATCAAGCCCCCGGCGTCGCTGCCGGAACGGCAGGAGCCGCACACCGACGGCTCCTTGCGGGAAAGGGGCTCCTTCTTTGCCGCAAAATAATATCCGGCCACGTCCGCGAAGTGGCGGTTGGTGCGTAGTCCCGCTATCAGGCGCAAGACCAACATCGGCCAGACCTATGGTGGAGTCTGCCGGAGAATTATCTCGCGGGCTGCGCCCCCGAATAAGCGCTACCGCCTAACCGTCCTTTACCGAACCCGCGACGCCCGGCGTGCAAGGCATTTGGGCAGCCGTTAGCCAAATATTAGGACTGACGTGCGTAATTTCGTTAACTTTTCAGCCGGAGAACATTAGCAAGTGTTTGCAAAATTTTCCATCAGCGCCAAACTCTTTGCCATCGTCTCATTTTTGTTTGTGGTGATCGCAACCATCGGCGGATTTGCGTTCCTGCAGATGCGTACCATCAACATGGTCGCCCAGGACATCCACGCCCAATGGCTGCCGAGCGTCCGCTGGGTCGGCGAGATGCGGGTCCAGTCCGCACGCTATCGCGCTGTGCTGCGCGATCATCTGATCGTCGCGGATGCAGAAAGAGCGGACGTCGACAAGAATCTTTCAGCTCGCAAGGCCGATTTCGAAAAGGCCGCAAAGGCTTTCCAGCCGTTGATCTCCTCGCCTGCCGAGCGCGAACTTGCGGATCGACTTGAACAGCAATGGCAAAGCTTCTCCGCGGCTTCGATCGATGTGCGGTCCATGGCCAACAAAGGCGATATCGCGGGAGCAAAGGACGTCAACGCCAAAAAAGTGGTGCCGATCGGCCGTGCCATGGACGCAACGCTCGCCAGGCTCGTGGAGCTCAGCGATAAGGGCGCTGAGGCTGCCGGACAGAGCGCCGAAGCGGCCTACTCGAGCGCCATCCGCCTGATGGCTGCGATTCTCGCCGGCGCGATCGTGCTCGGCGTCGGTGCGGCGATCTATGTGGTCCGCGACATCCGCCGCGGCATCGGCTCGATCCTGAAGCCCATGGGGCAACTGACCGACGGTGAGCTTGCCGTCGAGATTCCCCACCGGGGGGAAACCACGGAGATCGGCTTGATTGCCGGCGCGCTTCAAATCTTCAAGGATGCGCTCATCGCCAAGAAGACCTCCGACGACATGGCCCGTGCCGATACCGCGGTGCAGGCAGCGCGTGCCCAACGCATCAGCGCAGCTACCGGCGATTTCGAGGCGATGATCAGCGATATGGTAGGCTCGCTCGCATCGGCTTCGACCGAGCTGGAGGCGTCGGCGACGACGATGACAAAGACGTCGGATATGACGATGTCCCTGTCCAACTCCGCCGCATCGGCCTCACGCGCGGTCACCGCGAATATCGAGGCGGTCGCGGCAGCAACCGAAGAAATTACCTCGTCGGTCAATGAGATCGGCCGCCAGGTCCACGAATCCAACAGGATCGCCGGCACGGCCGTCACTCAGGCGCAGAAAACCGATGCCAGCATCGCCAAGCTTTCTCTCGCCGCCAGCCGCATCAACGACGTCGTCAAGCTGATCTCCGAGGTTGCCGCCCAGACCAACCTGCTGGCGCTTAACGCCACCATTGAAGCCGCGCGGGCCGGCGAGGCGGGGCGCGGATTCGCGGTTGTCGCATCCGAGGTCAAGGCGCTGGCGACCCAAACCACGAAGGCGACGGCGGAAATCGACGCGCAGGTCGCCGACATGCAGTCGGCGACCGCAGACACTGTGGCCGAGATCAGGGAAATCAGCTCGACCATCATGCTGATTTCCGAAGTCTCCTCGGCAATCGCCGCGGCTGTCGAGCAACAGGGGGCGGCGACGCAGGAGATCGCGCGAAACGTGCAGCAGTCGGCGCAACTCGCTACGCAGGTTGCCTCCGAGGTAACCGAGGTCAGCCAGGGGTCGAGCGAGACCAGTTCGGCGTCCGGCCAGGTACTGACGGCGGCGCAATCGCTCGCGGGCGAAAGCGACCGCTTGAAGAGCCAGGTCGATAAATTTCTCACTACCGTGCGGGCGGCTTGATCGGGCATCGGCCGTGAATGAGACACCAGGCGCATTTGTCGGGGACCGGACCGACATGCATAGCCCCATTCTATAATCTGAGGATACTGCCGCGCCATTTTAGCCGGCTGGGCGTCGAAACTGGAGCCGCGTCCATTCGTCCTCTGGTTCGCAACCGAATCTTTTGAACAATGCCGCCTCGGTCGGGGCCCATGGCCCGGCAGGGGATTGCGGATGCCAGAATATATCGCCTATTCCGTCGGACGCGACGGCTACCTGATTGCGCTCAAGGCGCTGCATTGTGCCGACGATGCGGAGGCAGCCAAAAAGGCCGAGTGTCTTGTCGAGGGGCGCGACATCGAACTTTGGTGCGGCGATCGCTTCGTCATTCGTTTCGATCAAAATCGGAAGTAGCAAACCTCGCCCTCGCTCCATAGGCCGGCATCGGCGAGGGGCAGCGGCGGAAGATCCGCGACACCGCTCACTGGGCTTTTTCGAATTCCTTCCGTTCTCTTCTTACCCGGCGTCGCTCGTCGGCTTCGAACCGAAGCTGTCCCGCCTTCTTGAGTGCGGCGACTCGCATGGGACCTCCGGGCATCTGTTGCGCGGCTGCGAGCGCTTCCTCGGCTTCGCGCCAGGCCTTGCCTCGTGACACTGGCTTTCTGCTCTTCAAGCTGAACCCGCATGGTCGTCCGGCTGCATCAGCACGCAAAGCGTCGCAGCAAATCGGCATTCCGTATTGAGCCATCATAGCCACCGATTCCCGGAGACACGATGCTGGATCACACTCGGACCCATAAAATATGTTTTAGCCAAAAGCGCCTTCAATCATTGCGTGCGGCCCATGCAGCGCCCTCAGCCAGACGCCAATTTCGCCGGCCGCGACATTGGCCTGCTGCAGCAGCTTTCCCATGGTGAAGAAGCCGTGGAATTGGCCGGGAAAAGTCCGGTGCGTCACGGCAACGCCGGCTTGCGTCAGCCAGCTGGCATATTCATCGCCTTCGTCGCGCAGGGGATCGGCGCCCGCGGTCAGCACATAGGCCGGCGGCAAGCCGGCCAGCGTGCCCGCGCGCGCGGGCGACGCGCGCCAGTCGTGAACATCGGCGGCGCCCCTGAGATAGTGATCGCGAAACCAGCGGATAACGGAATGCGTGAGCAGGATGCTGGTCTCGGGTTCGCTGTGCGAGGGGTGGGCCATCGCAAAATCCGTGGCCGGATAGATCAGCAACTGTCCCGAGATCGCCGGGCCGTTGCCGTCGCGCGCGGCTATCGCCACCACCGCGGCGAGGTTGCCGCCGGCACTGTCGCCGCCGACCAAAAGCCGCGCCGCGTCGATGCCGAGCTCCCCGGCGTGGGCAGCGATCCATGTTGTCGCGGCGATGGCGTCGTCGACGGCGGCGGGGAATTTATGCTCGGGCGCGAGCCGATAATCGACGGAGACGACGATGAGCCGACCTTCGTCGGCCAATTTCCGGCACACCACGTCGTGGGTATCGAGGTCGCCGATCACCCAGCCGCCGCCGTGAAAGAACACCAGGCCGGGCGCAAGCCCGTTTGTTTGCCTCAACGTTTTCGGCGTGTAGATCCGTGCAGGGATCGATCCGTGCGGGGAGGGGATCGCGAGCGGTGCGACCGACTCGAGTTCGGGCGGTTCGGGATTGGTGACGTGGCGAGGCTGCAGATAGTAGTCGCGCGCTTCAGTCGGCGAAAGCGTTTCGTAAGCTGGCCGGCCGGCCTCCTGAAAGGCCTTGAACACAAAGGCGGCGTCGGGATCGAGAGTCACGGGCATGATGAGAAGACCTTCCAGTACTTGAACACGTCATTCCGGGATGCGCGAAGCGCAGACCCGGAATTTCGAAATTCTCCGGTATGCAATCGCACATCGCAATTTGACGCTCCGCGTCGCCACGCAATGACGATGCTAGCCCGCGATGCGTCCGCCATCGACCGTGTAGGCGGAGCCCGAAACATAGCTTGCTTCGTCGGATGCGAGAAACGCCACGATGGAGGCGACTTCCGATGCCCGGCCAAGCCGGCGCGCCGGAATCCGCTCCACGATCTTGTCATCGGGGACAGGCCCCTTGCCGGGATTGCGGCCTTCGATGATGGCGCTCAGCATGCGGCTGTCGATCATGCCGGGGCAAATGCAATTCACGCGCACGCCGGTTGAGCTGCATTCCAGCGCCGCACTTTTGGTGAGGCCTATCACCGCGTGTTTGCTGGCGCTGTAGGCCGCAATGTCGGGCGAGCCGATCAGGCCGGCAATCGAGGCGGTGTTGATGATGCTGCCCTTGTTTCGCTTGAGCATCACCGGCAGCACGTGTTTCAGCCCGAGGAACACGCCGACGACGTTGACCTCGATCACCTTTCGGAATGCATCGAGCGAATATCCGGTGATCGGCGCGATGTCGCCCTCGACACCGGCATTGTTATGAAACACGTCGATGGTGCCGAATGTGTCGACGGCAGCGCGGATATAGTTTGCGACCTCGTCTTCGCGGGTCACGTCGGCCGCGACCGCCAGCGCGCTTGCGGAAGCCGGCAAATCCGCGATCGCCGCCTGCAGGTCCTGTTGCCCGCGGTCGACTGCGACAATATGCGCCCCGCGCTCGGCCAACAGCCGCATGGTCGCCGTGCCAATGACCCCGGCGGCGCCGGTGACGACGGCAACCCGGCCGTCCAGACGAATGCGGTCGGGCATGCGCAGCGTTCCTCGGGCTGGACCGATTTCCCGGTCTTTTGGGGTTTTGCGTGTGGTGCGCGAGCCCCGTGTTGGCCCGACTATTTCATCTGCCGCGC
>JBAVEE010000627.1:0-11681 GCA_049587575.1 Bradyrhizobium sp. | reverse complement strand
GCGAGGTTATAGAGTGCGGGGATCACCAGCCGGTGTGCGAGATCACCGGTCACGCCGAAAATCACGATGCTGCAGGGATCGGGCTTTTTTTGCTTTGCTTGGGTAACCGTCATCGGTTTCAGACCTTCGGACCGGTTTTTTTCGGCTCCCTGTGGCCGCCGAAACCGGCACGCATCGCGGAGAGGATTTTTTCCGCGAAGGTATGTTCCTTGCGTGAGCGAAACCGCGCAAACAGCGCCGCGGTCAGGACCTCGGCCGGGACCGCTTCGTCGATCGCGGCGTTGACGGTCCAGCGGCCTTCGCCGGAATCTTCCACAAATCCGGAATAGGTCTCCAGCGCGGGCGTTTTGGCGAGCGCAGAAGCCGTGAGATCGAGCAGCCAGGAGGGGATCACGCTGCCCCGCCGCCACACTTCCGCAATATCGGCAATGTCGAAGTCGAAGCGATGCTCCGCCGGCAGCGCATCGATGTTGGCGTTCTTCAGGATATCGAAGCCTTCGGCATAGGCCTGCATCAGGCCATATTCGATGCCGTTGTGAACCATCTTGACGAAGTGCCCGGCGCCGACCGGACCGGCGTGAATATAGCCCTGTTCGATGCGCGGATCGCGGCCCTCGCGCGCTTCGGTGCGCGGAATATCGCCGATCCCCGGCGCCAGCGCCGCGAAGATCGGATCGAGACGGTCGACCACCGCCTTGTCGCCGCCGATCATCATGCAATAGCCGCGCTCGATGCCCCAGACGCCCCCGGAGGTGCCGACGTCGAGGTAATGGATGCCGCGCTCCTTCAAGGCCTTGCCGCGGCGCACGTCGTCCTGCCAGAACGTGTTGCCGCCGTCGATGATGACATCGCCATCTTCCATCAGTTTTGTCAGTGCCTCGATCGTCGCCTCGGTGATCCTGCCGGCGGGGAGCATCACCCACGCGGTGCGCGGCCTATCGAGCTTCTTGACGAAATCCTCCAGCGCGCTGGAGCCGACTGCGCCGTCAGCCGCGATCGCAGCAACCGCCTTGGGATCCTTGTCGTAAACGACGGTCGTATGTCCGTGCTTCATCAGCCGGCGGACGATATTGCCGCCCATCCGTCCCAAACCGATCATGCCGAGCTGCATTTTCTGGTACCCTTAATTCAATGCGGACCTGATCGCGCTATCGAGCGCCTTCAGGCCGGCTTCAAGATCGCCCTTGAGATGCACGCGCAGCGCGCGACGGCCGCGCTCGGTCAGCACGTCGAAATCGCCACGCGCCTGGGCGGCCTTGATCACGCCGAAGCTGGCTTTTTGGCCGGGCACAGCCAGATCCCTGGCGTCCTCTGCCGTGATCTGCAGGAAGACGCCGCTGTCGGGGCCGCCCTTGTAGGCCTGGCCGGTCGAATGCAGGAAACGGGGGCCGAATTCCGCGCAGGTCGCGACATGGTGCCTGTCGCGTACCGCAAGCCGCATGCCCTGCAGCACCCCGATATGCGCCGCGTCGCGTTCGATGTAGGCGAGCAGCGCCACATAATCGTCGGCGCCCGTGCGCGCGATATGGGCTTTCAGCCAGGAGCCGAGGTCGCCGTCAGCACCGGCCTTGCGCAAGTCGGCGGCATTTTTTTCATCGGTGTAGAGATCGGCCTCCTCTGACGACATCACCGGCGTTTCCGCGGGCAGCGCGCCGGATTTCTCGAACGCCGCGGTCAACTCCCGGGTCTTGATCTTGGCGGCCTCGACGTCCGGCTGGTTGAACGGGTTGATGCCGAGGATCGCACCGGCAACCGCGGTCGCCATCTCGAATCGGAAGAATTCCTGGCCGATATGCTCGATCGATTTCATGACAATGCGCGCCACCGGATGCCCGGCCTTTTCCAGCGCGGCAAGCTTGCCATCGTGCGCGGCGTCGCCTTCAGCTTCGGTGCGCAGATCGATGAAGAACCGGTCGTTGCCATAGAGCCCCGCATCGGCCAATGGCTCGCCTTCGATCGGGATCAATCCTTTGCCGTCCTTGCCGGTGGATTCGGCGATCAGCTGCTCGGCCCAGGCGCCGAAATCGGCAATTTTGCTGGACGACAGGATCGTCACCTTGTCGCGCCCCTCGAGACCCGCAAGTCCCATCGCGAGCCCGAGCTGCACGCCCGGGTTCTCATGCGGCGGCACATCCGGTCCGCAGGAGCGTACCATCGAAAGCGTGTTTTCGATCAAGGTGCGCACATCGATACCGGCGGTCGCGGCCGGCACCAGCCCAAACGGCGACAGCACGGAATAGCGGCCGCCGATAGAGGGGTCGCCGTGGAAGATGCGCGCGAACCCTTGCTTGGTCGCAGCCTTTTCCAGCGAGGAGCCCGGGTCGGTCACCGCGATGAAACGATGGCCGGCCTTGTCGGCGCCGATCGTTTCGCAGACGCGGGCGAAGAAATAATCCTTCATCACATTCGGCTCGGTGGTGCCGCCGGATTTGCTGGAGACGATGAAGACGGTATTGGCGAGATTGATCTTCGCCTGAAGGCTGCGGACCTGCGCGGGATCGGTCGAGTCCAGCACATGCAGTCTGGGAAAGCCCGGTTGCCTGGCATAGGTTTCGGCCAGCACTTCTGGACCGAGACTCGATCCGCCCATGCCCAGCACCACCGCATCGCTGAAGTTCTGTCCCTTGACGCGATGCGCGTAATCCTCGTAGTCGGCGATATCGGCTGTGGCGGCGCTGTTCAGCCAGCCCAGCCATTTGTGCTCGTCCGCGCCGGTCCAGACCGAATTGTCCTTCTGCCAGAGCCGGCGGATCTTTGCCGATTCGCGCCATTCCTCGGTGCTTTTTTCGACGGCTTTCCCGAGGCTTGCGCCGAGCGCCAGTTGCTGGCGGTCGATACCGGCGCCGAGCACCGCCGCGCGCTTGTTGGCCACCGCGCCGTAGAGCTTGTCGGCGGCGTCCGCAAACAGTTTGACGCCGTCCTTGACCAGTTCGGCGGTGATCGCGTCGAGCGAGATGCCCGATTTTTCGAGCTCGGCGAGGATTTTTTTTGCAGCCTCGACATTTTCCTCAAGGCTGTCGCGCGGCTTGCCGTGATCGCGGAAGGCGTCGAGCGTGGCCGGCGGCACGGTGTTGACCGTGTTGGGGCCGATCAGTTCCTCGACATAGAGCACGTCGCTGTAGTCCTTGTTCTTGGTGCCGGTCGAAGCCCACAGCAAGCGCTGAGGTTTTGCCCCTTTGGCCGCGAGCCTGTCCCACCTCGCGCCGGAGAACAGGCGCTTGTACTCCTGATAAGCGAGTTTTGCATTCGCGACCGCGACCTTGCCTTTCAGCGCGGCCAGCCGTTGCTTCTCGCTGGGGTCGTTGGCGCGTGCAATCCTCTCATCGAGCTGTTTGTCGACCGCGCTGTCGATGCGGCTGACGAAGAAGCTCGCGACGCTGGCGACATGGGAGGGATCGCCGCCGCCGGCGACGTATTTTTCGAGACCCGCGAGATAGGCCTTGGCAACCTGAACATAGACCTTTTGCGAGAACAGCAGCGTGATGTTGATGCTGATGCCTTCGCCGATCAGGTGCTCGATCGCGGGCAGGCCTTCCGGCGTTGCCGGCACCTTGACCATCAAATTGTTGCGGTCGACGTCCTTCCAGAGCCGCTGGGCTTCCGCGATCGTGCCCTTGGTATCCATTGCCAGATACGGCGATACTTCGAGACTGACGAACCCGTCGTCACCCTTCAAATTATCGTAAACCGGCCGCAGCACGTCCGCGGCACGCTGGATGTCCTCGACTGCCAAATGTTCGAACAACCCGGCGATCGGACGATCGCCGTTTTTTAAGGCATGGGCGATCGCGCCGTCATATTCGTCCGAACTGCCGATCGCTTTCTCAAAGATCGACGGATTCGACGTCACGCCCTTGACGCCGTCGGTATCGATCAGCTTTTTCAGGCCGCCTTTGGCGACGAAGCCGCGGGCCAGGAAATCCAGCCAGACCGCCTGGCCGTGGTTTTCGAGTGCTTTGACGGGATTCATGATGCCTGTTTCTGTTGGAGCGGGTCTGTTGTCGGCTGTCGGCAACCTTCTCTGGCGGGACGCCGGATTGTCAACAAATAGACGAGGCTGATGGCGGGAATATGCGTATCCGAACGGGATAACGCCACTGCCGACATATCGATCCCCTCACGACCCGGCTGTCCAGTGGCGATCCCGGCAATGTGAAGGGCGGGGCTTCAGGTCCCGCCCCAGAGATCTGCCGCGATTTGCATGGCTGGGCCCAAGGACATCGCGAACGCCTTCCGAGTGACCCGTCTGGCTGCTATCGTCGCCCCGCAAAAAAGAATGGTTGCAGGGGAGGATACTCCGATGACGTCGGGAATCGTTCGTGCCACGAGCCGCCGCCGTTTTCTGCAATATCTCGCGGGTAGTCCGCTGCTGGCATCGGGCGCGCCGGCGGCCTACGGCATGGAAGCCCCGTCCAGATTGCCCGATCCGATGATATGGGCGCCGCCGGGCAGCGGCGATTTGATCGCTCGTCCAAAGGACGCCATCAACGTGTTCGACTTCGAGCCGGTGGCCCGCAAGAACGTGCCGCCGGCGCATTTCGGCTACATGGCGTCCGGCATCGACGACGAAGTCACGCTGCGCGCCAACCGCGAGGGTTTTCTCAAATTTCAGCTCATGCCGCATCGTCTCAATGACGTCTCCCAGGTCGACACCAGCATCGAGATTTTCGGCACCCGATATGATTCTCCGATCTTCATATGCCCGACGGGCGGCAACCAGTTCTTTCACCCCGACGGCGAGCTTGCCGTCGCGAGAGCCGCGCGCGCCGGCAATCATCTGCAAATGCTGTCGACGTCCTCGAATTTTTCCGTCGATGACGTCGCCAGGGCACGCGGAGCTCCGGTCTGGTTCCAGCTCTACGCATCGCCGAACTGGGATGTTGCGCTGTCGCTGATCAAGCGGGCCGAGGGCGCCGGCTGTCCGGTCCTGATGGTGACGGTCGATCGTATCGCGGGCCGCAACCAGGAAACCCTGTTCCGCCTGATGCGCACCGATACGCGCGAATGTGCGGCGTGTCATGACCGCAGCAACTTTGCCGCGCGCGCGGCCCGCCGGCATAATTACGACGGGATCGACCTCACCGGTATCAAGGGAGGCGGTGAGTCCTCCAATCTGAACTGGGATACCGTCAAGCGCATGCGCGACCTCGCGCGCATGAAGATCATGCTCAAGGGAATCATCACGGCGGAGGACGCCGATCTGGCGGCGCAAAACGGGATCGACGGCATTCTCGTTTCCAACCACGGCGGTCGCGGCGAAGACAATGGCCGCTCCACCATCGACGCGCTGCCGGAAATCATCGCGGCGGTGAAGGGACGAATGCCGGTCATCGTCGACAGCGGATTCCGCCGTGGCACGGACGCCGTCAAGGCGCTTGCGATGGGCGCGCAGGCGGTCGGTATCGGCCGGCCCTATTTGTGGGGGCTGGGGGCCTTCGGCCAGGAGGGTGTCGAGCGGGTGCTCGAGATCGTCCGCACCGAAACGCGCGCGGCCATGCAGCAGTGCGGCGCACGCTCGGTCAAGGAACTCAATCCGGGCTTTGTACGGCGCGCAACCTGAAGCATTTTCGGCCGGTCGGTTGGGACCTTGATCAACGGGCCGCGTCCTTGCGGAGCGGTGAGTCGCGATCGAAGGGAACCGCTTCACGGCCGGGCCGTTCACCCTGCCGCCATCACGTCGCAATGCCTGTGCAAGGAACGCCTGAATGAATCAAGACCCGCAGCGAAGCAAGGTTCCGGAAGTCACTCTCGTCTTCTGGTTCATCAAGATACTCGCGACGACACTCGGGGAGACCGGTGGCGATGCGGTGTCGATGTCGATGGACCTCGGCTATGCGCTCTCCAGCTTTATCTTCATCGGCATTTTTGTGGTCGCCGTGATCGCACAGATTTCCGCGAAAACCTTTCATCCGCTGCTGTACTGGCTCGTCGTTATCGCCACCACGACCGCAGGCACGACGATGGCCGACTTTGCCGACCGCTCGCTCGGGATCGGCTATCCCGGCGGCGCGTCGGCTCTATTCCTGCTTCTGATGGCTTCCCTGACCGTCTGGTATTGGTCGGCCGGATCGATCTCGGTCAACACCATCGTCTCACCCAAAATCGAGACGTTCTATTGGGTGGCGATCCTGTTTTCACAGACGCTCGGCACCGCGCTCGGTGACTGGATGGCGGACACCAACGGGCTCGGCTACGAGGGAGGCGCGTTGGTTTTCACGGCGGGCCTCGCCGTGATCGCGGCGGCTTACTTCTGGACCGGCATCTCGAGAACGCTGCTGTTCTGGGGCGCCTTTATCCTGACGCGGCCGCTCGGTGCCACGCTCGGCGATCTTCTCGACAAGCCGCTGGAGGATGGCGGTCTGGCCTTCAGCAGGCTGTATGCGACGGCCATTCTTGCCGTCGTCATTCTCGCCTGCATCGCGTTCCTGCCGCAGCGCGCCGGCTCTCATCCGGGAAAGCCGGATGCGGCCCGTTCCTGATCGCAGCCAAACGGCCGGATGACTGCCAGGCTAGCGCAGGCTGGCGTTGATCTTGTCCAGCGCCGGAGTGCCGGGGCAGAGCTCATTGGCGTTGAGCGTATTGAGCGGTCTATCCACCGTGTTGAGATGGCTGTGGAGGTCTTCCGCTTCCGGATCGACATAGAGCAGGCCGGTGACGATCTGGCCCTTGGCGGCGTGCCTTGTCAGGAATGACATCGCGCCGACGCGATCATGCGGATCGTAATCCGCATCGATCTTGCGCAGCGCGATCTTGTTGCCGTCGTGCTGTTCGACCACCTGCACCGTGCCAGGCGCGTAATCGACGGTGATCGGTTCGCGCCCGGTGATGACGTCGAGGCGGTTTACCGCATCGTTGTGCTCGCGCACATAATCGAAGCTCTTGGTCGAACCGGCATGGTTGTTGAAGGCGACGCACGGGCTGATGACGTCGATGAACGCCGCGCCCTTGTGTTCGATCGCGGCCGCGATCAGCGGCACCAGCTGGGTCTTGTCGCCGGAGAAGCTGCGCGCCACGAAGCTCGCGCCGAGCTGAAGCGCGATCGCCACCAGGTCGATGGCGTTGTCGGTGTTCATCACACCCTTCTTTGACTTCGAGCCGCGGTCGGCGGTGGCCGAGAACTGGCCCTTGGTCAGGCCGTAAACGCCGTTGTTCTCGACGATATAGGTCATGTTGACGCCGCGCCGGATCGAATGCGCGAACTGGCCGAATCCGATCGAGGCGGAATCGCCGTCGCCGGAAACGCCGAGATAGATCAGGTCGCGGTTGGCGAGATTGGCGCCGGTCAAAACCGACGGCATGCGGCCATGCACCGAGTTGAAGCCGTGCGAATTGCCGAGGAAGTAGTCGGGGGTTTTCGAGGAGCAGCCGATGCCGGAAATCTTGGCGACGCGGTGCGGCTCGATCGACAGCTCGTAACAGGCCTCGATGATCGACGCCGTGATCGAGTCATGGCCGCAGCCGGCGCACAGCGTCGAAATCTTGCCCTCGTAATCCCGACGCGTGTAGCCGAGATTGTTCTTGGGCAGCCCCGGATGATGAAATTTTGGCTTGGCGATATAGGTCATGACTTTACCTTGCGCAGCGGGGTGACCTGGAGCTGGTCCTGGTGGTCGCCGATGGCGCCGGCGATGAAGCGCGCGGTGATCGGCGTGCCGTCATAGTGACGGATCGGAACCAGCCGCACCGGGTCGATGCCGTTCTCGTTGACAATCAGCGAACGAAGCTGCGCATCGCGGTTCTGCTCGACCACATAGACGAAATCGTGGTCGGCGATGAAGCTGGCGACGCTGGAATGGAACGGGAAGGCGCGAATCCGCAGCCGGTCGAGCTGATGTCCGCGCGCCTCCAGAAGCTGGATCGCTTCATCCATTGCCGGCGCGGTCGAGCCGAAATAGATCACGCCGTACTTGGTGGGCTTGGCGGCGTTGGCCTGCAGCGGCCTCGGCACCATGTCCTGGGCGGTCTCGAATTTGCGCACCAGCCGCTGCATGTTGTCGGCGTAGACCGAACCTTCCTCGGAGTAGCGCGCGTAACGGTCGCGCGAGGTGCCGCGGGTGAAGTACGAGCCTTTGGTGGGATGGGTGCCGGGATAGGTGCGGTAGGGGATGCCATCGCCGTCGACGTCGAGATAGCGGCCGAAGTCGCGGCCGTCCTCGAGCATCTCCGCCGTCATCACCTTGCCGCGGTCGTATTGCCGAGAATCGTCCCATTTCAGCGGGCGGCACAGCCTGTGGTTCATGCCGATGTCGAGATCGAGCATGACGAAGATCGTGGTCTGCAGCCGCTCGGCGAGGTCGAAGGCGGCGGCTGCGAATTCGAACGCCTCGGCCGGATCCTCCGGAAACAGCAGCACATGCTTGGTGTCGCCATGGGAAGCGTAGGCGCAGGCGAGGATGTCGCATTGCTGGGTGCGGGTCGGCATGCCTGTCGATGGGCCGGCGCGCTGCACGTTCATGATCACGGCCGGGATTTCGGCGAAGTAGGAAAGGCCGATGAATTCCTGCATCAGCGAGATGCCGGGGCCGGAAGTGGCGGTGAAGGCGCGCGCGCCGTTCCACGACGCGCCGATCACGATGCCGATCGAGGCCAGTTCGTCCTCGCCCTGCACGATGGCGTATTTGGCCTTGCCGGTTTCGGGGTCGTGCCGCAGCTTCTTGCAATGACTGCCAAAGGCGTCGGCGAGAGAAGATGACGGCGTGATCGGATACCACGCGCACACGGTGGCGCCGCCATAGACCGCTCCCAGCGCCGCCGCGCTGTTGCCCTCGATGAAGATGCGGTCGCCGACCTTGTCGGCTTTCCTGACGCGCAGGCCGATCGGGCATTTCAGGTTCTGCAACGCCCAGTCGCGGCCGAGATGCAGCGCGTGGACGTTCGGCGACAGCAGCTTTTCCTTGCCCCTGTATTGCTCGGCGATCAGTTGCTCGATCAGTTTCGGGTCCATGTCGAGCAGCGCGCACAGCGCGCCGAGATAGATGATGTTCTTGAACAGCTGGCGCTGACGCGGGTCGGTATAGGTGGAATTGGTGATCGCGGTCAGCGGCACGCCGATCACGGTGAGGTCGGTGCGGAATTTCGACGACGGCATCGGCTTGGTCGAATCGTAGAACAGGTAACCGCCGGGCTCGATCGACGCGAGGTCCTTGTCCCAGGTCTGCGGATTCATCGCCACCATCATGTCGACGCCGCCGCCGCGCGCGCCGAGATGGCCGGCCTCGGTCACCCGCACCTCATACCAGGTCGGCAGCCCCTGAATGTTGGACGGGAAGATGTTGCGCGGGCTAACCGGCACACCATGGCGCAGGATCGAACGGGCGAACAGCTCGTTGGCGCTCGCCGAACCCGAGCCATTGACGTTGGCGAAGCGGACGACGAAGTCGTTTACGCTGCTGATCGGGCTTTGGACGGGCATGATGTACCTGCGTGGGTCATGTCGATGAGGTATTTCTGCATGTCCCAGGCGCCGGTGGGACAGCGTTCGGCGCACAGTCCGCAATGCAGGCAGACGTCTTCGTCCTTGATCATCATCCGCCCGGTCTTGAGGCCGTCGGCGACATAAAGGTCCTGCTCCGGATGCGGCGAGGGCGCCTTGAGCCGCTGGCGCAGATCGGCTTCCTCGCCATTCTGCGTAAAGGTGATGCAATCCATCGGGCAGATATCGACGCAGGCGTCGCACTCGATGCACAGCGGCGCCGTAAACACGGTCTGGATGTCGCAGTTCAGGCAGCGCCGCGCCTCGCCGAGCGCGAGCTTGAGGTCGTAGCCGAGTTCGACTTCCGCGCGGATATCCTTCAGCGCGACGACCTTGTCACGATGCGGCACCTTGAAGCGCTTGTCGTCGGAGACGTCGTTGTCATAGCTCCATTCATGGATGCCCATCTTCTGCGACGAGATATGCACTTCCGGAAGCGGCCGCTCGGTGATGTCCTCACCCGAGATCAGCTTGTGGATCGAGAGTGCCGCGTCGTGACCGTGCGCCACCGCCCAGATGATGTTCTTCGGACCGAACGCGGCGTCGCCGCCGAAAAACACCTTCGGGTTGGTCGACACCATGGTTTTGGCATCGACCTTGGGCATGTTCCATTGATCGAACTCGACACCGCAGTCGCGCTCGATCCAGGGGAAGGCGTTCTCCTGGCCGACCGCGACCAGCACGTCGTCGCAGGCAACCGTTTGGTCCGGTTCGCCCGACGGCACCAGATTGCGCCGGCCCTTGGCGTCGTATTCGGCCTTCACCTTCTGGAAGGTGACGCCGGTGAGCCTGCCATTGTCGTGAACGAATGCTTTCGGCACCATGAAATTGAGGATCGGAATGTCCTCATGGAGGGCGTCCTCCTTTTCCCAGGGGCTCGCCTTCATCTCCTCGAAGCCGGAACGCACGATCACCTTGACGTCTTCGCCGCCAAGACGGCGCGCGGTGCGGCAGCAGTCCATTGCGGTATTGCCGCCGCCGAGCACGATCACGCGTTTGCCGATCTTCTCGACATGGCCGAACGACACGCTGGAGAGCCAGTCGATGCCGATGTGGATATGGCTTGCCGCTTCCTTGCGGCCGGGGATCGTGAGCTCGCGGCCGCGCGGCGCGCCGGAGCCGACAAAGATCGCGTCGTAATTTTCAGCCAGCAGCTTTTTCAGGCTGTCGATGCGCTGGCCGCCTTTGAACTCAATGCCGAGATCGAGAATGTAATCGGTTTCCTCGTCGATCACCGAATCCGGCAGCCGGAATTTCGGGATCTGGGTCCGCATCATGCCGCCGGCTTTTGGATCGGCATCGAACACGGTGCAGTGGTGACCGAGCGGCGCGAGGTCGCGGGCCACCGTGAGCGAGGCGGGGCCGCCGCCGACGATCGCGATGCGCTTGTCGGTTTTCGCTGACGGCCGCGGCATGCGGTGCTTGACGTCGTCCTTGAAGTCCGCTGCGACGCGCTTGAGCCGGCAGATCGCGACCGGGGTTTCCTCGACGCGGCCGCGGCGGCAGGCGGGCTCGCACGGGCGATCGCAGGTGCGGCCGAGAATTCCGGGAAATACGTTCGACCGCCAATTGATCATGTAGGCGTCGCTGTAGCGGCCTTCGGCGATCAAGCGGATGTATTCGGGAACGGGCGTGTGTGCCGGGCAAGCCCACTGGCAGTCCACGACCTTGTGAAAATAGTCGGGCGCCGAGATATCAGTCGGTTTCATTCCTACCTTGTCCGCGCAAAAACTCGGGAACGGCGCGGCCTTATCCTTGCCTGCGAACGCTCAAATGGCGTTCTTGTGGTTTTTAAATCGCATCATCGGCTTATCGTATTAAAGCCATTCAAGATGATCCACAAAGGCAATTTTGCTTGATCTCCAGCTTTCGTGCGTCGATTGAGCAGCGGCAGGATAAAAGCCGGTTTATGCGGCGATGCAGCATTTTCTGCGCGGCTCTACGCCGGGATATCGCTGTTCGCGAGATCCCACATCAGACGATAGGTGCCGCTCGAAATCACCGCGGACTTGAACGTGGCAAGGCCCGCCGCGAGGGCCGCCGAAGCCGCATTCACATCCGTTGCGTCGATCAGCACGAACCAGTCGCCGGCGCTGGCGCTCGCCGCCGAAGGAATTTCGGTTGTCGGCCCGGACAATGCACGATCGCTCTCGATCAGATGCATCGAGATCACCCCGTCGAACCGTTCCGGATCCAGCGCTTCCCGAAG
>JBAVEE010000626.1:0-2352 GCA_049587575.1 Bradyrhizobium sp. | reverse complement strand
TGCCAAGGCCATCGAGAGCGAACCGATCGCGTCGATTCCGTTCGACCCGCAAATGTTCGGCTCGGCGGCCAACAACGGCCAGATGATCGCGGAAATCTCCGCGACCCATCGCAGCACCGAAATGTTTCTGCAGATCGCGCAACGGCTGACAGGCCGCGGCGAGACCAAAAAGCCGCGGGGTTCGTTCCTGTCTCCCCTGCTCGAAAAGCTGCGGGCCAGGTAACTAAACCCGCTTGGAGTATTGTCGTGTTTGGTAAGCGTAGTGGAACAGAAGGCGATTCGCGGGTTGTGAAGCCCGCCGCAGGCGTGCCGGAACCCTCTTCCGGTGCCGGGCCCGCGGCTTCGCGCATTCCGTCTCCGCCCTCCGTTTCTTCCCCGCCCTTGTCGCCGGCCAAATCGGCGCCACCTGCGCCTGCCATCGAAGCGCGGCGCTCGGATACCTATTATCAGGTCAAGGCGACGATCTTCGGCGCCTTGATCGAGGCGATCGACCTTGCCCAGCTCGCCAAGCTTGACGGCGAATCGGCGCGCGAGGAAATCCGCGATATCGTCAACGAAATTATCGCGATCAAGAACATCGTCATGTCGATCGCCGAGCAGGAAGAACTGCTCGACGACATCTGCAACGACGTGCTCGGATACGGACCGCTTGAGCCGCTGTTGTCGCGCGACGATATCTCCGACATCATGGTCAACGGCGCCGGCACGGTGTTTATCGAAGTCGCCGGCCGGATCCAGCGCACCGGAATTCGCTTTCGCGACAACCAGCAATTGCTGAATATCTGCCAGCGCATCGTCAGCCAGGTTGGCCGACGCGTCGACGAATCCTCGCCGATCTGCGACGCCCGCCTGGCAGACGGTTCGCGCGTCAACGCCATCGTTCCGCCCCTGGCGCTTGACGGCCCCGCGCTGACGATCCGCAAGTTCAAAAAGGACAAGCTGACGCTCGACCAGCTGGTCAAATTCGGCGCGATCTCGCCGGAAGGCGCGGAAATTCTGCAGATCATCGGTCGCTGCCGCGCCAATGTCCTGATTTCAGGCGGCACAGGCTCCGGCAAGACGACGTTGCTGAATTGCATGACCAATTACATCGACGATGACGAGCGCATCATCACCTGCGAAGACGCCGCCGAGCTTCAGCTGCAGCAGCCGCACGTGGTGCGGCTGGAAACCCGTCCGCCCAATATCGAAGGCGAGGGTCAAATCACCATGCGCGAACTGGTCCGGAACTGCCTGCGCATGCGGCCCGAACGCATCATCGTCGGCGAAGTCCGCGGACCGGAAGCGTTTGACCTCCTGCAAGCCATGAACACGGGTCACGACGGATCGATGGGAACGCTGCACGCCAACAATCCCCGAGAAGCGCTGTCACGCTGCGAATCGATGATCACCATGGGTGGATTTTCGCTGCCCTCGCGGACCATTCGCGAGATGATCTGCGCTTCGATCGACGTGGTCATCCAGGCGGCCCGCCTGCGCGACGGCTCGCGGCGCATCACCCACATTACCGAGGTGATGGGCATGGAAGGCGACACCATCATCACCCAGGACCTGTTCCTGTATGACATGATCGGCGAAGACGCCAACGGTCACATCATAGGCCGGCACCGCTCGACCGGCATCGGACGGCCCCGCTTCTGGGATCGCGCGCGGTACTACGGCGAAGAAAAGCGGCTTGCCGCTGCGCTCGATGCCGCTGAAGTCATCGCGGAGGTCTGAGGGTCCGTCATGAAAATGCAAACGCTCGCACTGGCCTTTCTCGCCGCCGCCGCCATCGGCGGCCTGGCATGGGTCTTCATCTATCCCTTGATTTCGGGGGAGAAGAAGGCCGAGAATCGCCGTGCCTCGGTGGCGAGGTCGGAGCCGGTGGCGGCTCGCCAGGTCCAAAAGGACCAGCGTTCGCGCCGCGAACAGGTCGAGGGATCGCTGAAGGAAGTCGAGGCCCGGCGACAGAAGGACAAGAAAGTCTCGTTAGCCACCCGGCTCACGCAAGCCGGCCTCGACTGGCAGCCGCGGAAATTCATGATTGCTTCCGGCATTCTGGCAGGCATCTGCTTTGCCTTGGCGATGCTGCTCGGGGGCGGACTGCTTGGGGCCGTCGGCCTGGCGTTCGCTGCCGGCTTCGGCCTGCCGCGCTGGATCCTGAGCTTTCTGAAGAACCGCCGGGAAAAGGCCTTCCTTCGCGCGCTGCCGGATGCCGTTGACGTGATCGTTCGCGGTATCAAGGCCGGACTGCCGCTCTTTGAGTCCATCAAGGTGGTCGCAGCCGATGCGCCCGAACCGCTCCGCGGCGAATTCCTGTCCATCATCGAAACCCAGGCGATCGGCATGCCTCTTGGCGAAGCCTGCACC
>JBAVEE010000625.1:0-1636 GCA_049587575.1 Bradyrhizobium sp. | reverse complement strand
GATGACCGTCTGTTCCGGCCCGGCGTTCGGCGCGGCGAACACGCCGGGGCTTTTCCCGTGATCATTGGCCTCGATCACCTCGTCGTGCTGGTCGACGACATTGCGGCCGGCGCCAAGGCATACGAAGCGCTGCTTGGGCGCAGCCCCTCATGGCGCAGCCTGAGCGACGGCTCCGAGGCCGTGCTGTTCACCCTCGACAACGTGACGCTCGAGCTGATGGCGCCGGCCGGCAATTCGCCGACGGCGGATCGCATTCACGATGTCATCAACACCTGGGGCGAGGGGCTCGCCAGCATCTGTTTCCGCGTCGACGACATCGCGAAAATGCATCGCAGGCTCGATCGTGTCGCGCTGAAGCCGGACCCGGTGGCCGAAGTCGAGAGCCGCGATCTGGCCTCGGGTGCGACCTTGCACTGGAAACGCACCCGCGCGGCGACCGATCTGACCCGGGGCGTGCGGATGTTCTTCCTCGAACTGGCGCAGGCGCGCCCGCATTCGGCCGCAACGTCGGCGGCGCCGATTCTGGGCCTCGATCACGTCGTGGTTTCCACCGAGGACCCGGAGCGGGCAGCGGCACTCTATGGCGCGCGTCTCGGGCTCGATATGGCGCTCGACCGCTCGCACCTTGACTGGGGCCAGCTGATGTTCTTCCGCTGCGGCGATCTGATCGTCGAGGTGGTGAAGCGGCCGGTCGCGGGCTCCGACCAGACCCATGACAAATTGTGGGGATTGAGCTGGCGCGTCGCCGACATCGACGCGGCCCGCGCGCGGCTGGTGGCGGCCGGACTGGATGTCTCGGAGGTGCGCGCCGGCCGCAAACCCGGTACGCGGGTGATGAGCGTGCGGGACAACACCTGCGGCGTCCACACGCTGGTGCTGCAGCGGTCGGTGCGAAATTGATTCCGGGTAGCGTTTTTTACTCTCCAGGGGAGGGCAAGCGCGGCTGACGCCGCTAGACCGCATCGACGCCGACGGCATCCCCGACATTCTTCACGCCGTCGCGTGCCAGCAATTGGGCAAGGCCTTTGGTGATGCTCCGCACGACCCCGGGCCCCTGATAGATCAGCGCGGTCAGGAGTTGCACCAGTGACGCGCCGAGGCGGATCTTGGCGTAGGCATCCTCCGCGCTGGCGACCCCGCCGGCGCCGATCAGGACGTGGCGCCTGCGATCCATTCGCCGGAAGGTCTCGCGGATGCAAAAATCGGCGAGTGCCGCCGCCGGAGGACCGGACACCGCGCCGGGCAGCGCCCGCCACACCTGTTCCGGCGTGCGCATGCCCGCAGGTTTGACCGGCGGCAGATTGAACATGAAGCCGGAGATGAAGCCGTGGCCATCCG
This sequence comes from Bradyrhizobium sp., assembly GCA_049587575.1. Classification (GTDB taxonomy): domain Bacteria; phylum Pseudomonadota; class Alphaproteobacteria; order Rhizobiales; family Xanthobacteraceae; genus Bradyrhizobium. The sequence continues at coordinate 298 of JBAVEE010000625.1, read as the reverse complement.
CCGCCGCCAGCACGCGTTCGATCGCCGCGACGCCGCCAAGCGGAGATACTTTCAGAAACACCGGCAGCCGCAGCTTCATGTCGTCAAGTGCTGCCAGGCACGCATCGAGATGCCCGGGGTCGGCGAAGAAATCGCGGCCGTCCTCCGTGTTGGGACACGACAGGTTCAGCATCAGATAATCCGCTTGCGGCGCCATGACGCCAGCGGCTGCGACATATTCGCCGATGATCTGATCCGCCTTCAAGGGCGCAGCACCTGGGCCGCGGTTGGTGACCACGAGATTGACACCGAGTGGCAC
>JBAVEE010000624.1:0-3908 GCA_049587575.1 Bradyrhizobium sp. | reverse complement strand
GGGCGAAGGCGAGGTGCTCGGTCTGCTCGGCGAATCTGGCTCGGGCAAGAGCGTCACCTTGCGCGCCTTGATGCGGCTGTTGCCGAAGAAGCGCACGCAGATCACGGGCCGCATCCAGGTGCTGGGGCGCGACGTGCTGGCGCTCGACGACGAGGAATTGTCGGCGTTCCGCGGCCAGACCGTTTCGATGATCTTCCAGGAGCCGGCGCTTGCGCTCGACCCGGTCTACACCATCGGGGCGCAGATCGCGGAAACCGTGATGCGCCACGAAGGCAAGAGCCGGAGCGAGGCGATGGCGCGCGCGCTGGAAATGCTGGAAGTGGTGCGCATTCCCTCCGCCAGGCGAAGGCTGGACGCCTATCCGCACGAGATGTCCGGCGGCATGCGGCAGCGTGCGATGATCGCGCTGGCGCTGGCCTGCAAGCCGAAGATCCTGCTCGCGGACGAGCCGACCACGGCGCTCGATGCCACCGTGCAGATCCAGATCCTGCTGCTGTTGCGCGAGCTGCAGCGCGAGTTCGGCATGTCCGTCATCTTCGTGACCCACGATATCGGCGTCGCCATCGAAATCTGCGACCGCGTTGCCGTGATGTATGCCGGCCAGATCGTCGAGCAGGGCACGCTCAGCCAGATCGTGCGCTCGCCGGTGCATCCCTACGCGCGGGGGCTGTTGGCCTCCACCGTCCATGGCGCCAGGCGCGGCCAGCGGCTGGAGACCATACCGGGGACGCCACCTTCGCTCGACAAGGTGCCCTCCAATTGTTCTTTCGCACCGCGATGCGGTTTTGCCGAAGCCCGTTGCCTCGAGCAGATGCCGCCCAACGTGCGGATCGGACCGGACAGGATCGCAAGGTGCATCCTGGCGGAGCGCGCTGGGGCGGCTGCCGCAAATTAGAGTCGTCACACCGGCGAATTGCCGATAGGTTCGAATCCGGCGCGGGCGCAATGGCGCCCGCGAACCGGGGGATTGCTATGCAGATTTCGAACGAAGGCCTTCTCGTCATTTTATTCGTTGGTCTGGTCGCCGGCTGGCTGGCCGGAAAGATCGTGCGCGGCACCGGCTTTGGCATCATCGGCGACATTCTCGTCGGTATCGCCGGCGCGCTGGTCGCCAGTTATCTGTTTCCAAAGCTCGGCATTGCCATCGGCACCGGCCTCGTGCGGGAGATCATCTATTCGGCGATCGGCGCCGTCCTGCTGCTGGTGATCGTGCGGCTGGTTCGAAGCGGCGGCCGTTTCTGACGCTGCGGGAGACCCTCAGTTCGGCGAGATGTTTTTCGACGGCCGGTGCTGAAAGCAAAGGGGCCATCCTCACGGACGGCCCCCTCTATCCGAGCAATGCTGCGGTCGCTTTACTCGATAACCTCGACAATCCGGTGGGTGCGCGGATCGACCAGGACCGTGCGGCCGTTCACGACCGTGTAGCGGTAATCCCGAGCGCCATATTCCGGCGGCACATCGTAATAGGTAACGCCTTCTTCCGGCAGCACGGCGCCGACCCGGACAGCCTCACCATATTGATACGAAGGGCGGCGTTGTTCGACAACATAACTGCGAAAGCGCGGACGCTCGTCGACGCCCAGGATTCCGTCGACGCCTCCGACCACCCCGCCAATGACGCCGCCGACAACGGCTCCGAGCGGACCTGCCGCTCGTTCGCCATCCCTGGAGCCTCGCTCCATCCCGCCGGGCACGCCTTGGGCATAGGCCGCGGCAGGGAGCGCCACGATGGCGGCAACAACAGCAATTCCGAGAGAGCGGCGGATCATGAAATCTCCTGAGGTATTGGGAAGGTTGCCATACAAGTAATGACGGCCGTTTAAGTTCCGCCTGCCGATGGCCGGGGTGTGCAGGGCGCCAAGGCCGCTTTCGGCCGGGCCACGCTGGCCTTCCGCGTTGCAGATAGGGGGCCAGCAGAGGCAACGCTGCGAGCGTTGCCTCCGGACACCCCCTGGTGCGATGTGGCGGGGGGCCCGGCGCGTTTAGGTTAATGCGACTTCAATGGACGCTGGCGGCAAAAATCGGTAATAATGGCGCGGCGCACCGGTTATTTGAATCGGAGCCGCAACCCCTTGAGAAGAGACCAGAATAGATGGCAGCCGCTCCCGGTGTCCGGCGTTCCGAACTCGGTGATGCGCTGCGCGCCTGCCGCGACGCGTTCATCGGCGTCGGCGTCATGAGTTGCATGATCAACCTGCTCTATCTCACCGGCTCCATTTTCATGCTGGAGGTCTATGACCGTGTGCTTCCGAGCCGGAGCATCCCGACCCTTGTGGGCCTGATCATCCTCGCCTGCGGATTGTACATCGCCCAGGGCGTTCTCGACCTGATCCGGGGACGAATCCTCGGCCGGATCGGAACCTCGCTTGATGAGGCGCTCAACGCCCGCGTCTTCGATACCGTGGTGCGCCTGCCGCTGATCGTGGGCGGACGCAATGAGGGCCTTCAGCCGCTGCGCGATCTGGACAATGTTCGCTCGTTCCTCGGCAGCATGGGGCCTGGCGCTTTCTTCGATCTGCCGTGGTTGCCGTTCTATCTGGCGATCTGTTTTGCCTTCCACGTCTTGATCGGCCTGACGGCGCTGGTGGGAGCGATCATCCTGGTGACCCTCACCGTCCTGACCGAGTTCCTGTCGCGCACGCCGGCGCGCGAGGCCATGGGTCTGGCGGCGCGGCGCAATGATCTGGCCGCCACCAGCCGGCGCAACGCCGAAGTGCTGGTCGCGATGGGAATGGCCGGACGCCTGAACAAGCGCTGGAGCGAAGCCAACCAGAATTATCTCGCGGGTAACCAGCGCGCCAGCGACGTCGCCGGAGGTCTCGGCGCCGTCGCCAAGGTGATGCGGATGATGCTGCAATCGGCGGTGCTCGCCGTCGGCGCCTATCTGGTGATCCATCAGGAAGCGACCGCCGGCATCATCATCGCCGGATCGATCCTGAGCGCGCGGGCGCTGGCGCCGGTCGATCTGGCGATCGCGCACTGGAAGGGATTTGTTGCTGCGCGCCAGAGCTGGCACCGCCTTAACCGGCTGCTCGAAACCTTGCCCGCCCGCGCGGTGCCGACCTTGCTGCAAAACCCATCCAGCCGCCTCTCGGTCGAGGCGGTCAGCGTCGTCCCGCCCGGCGATCAGAGGATCATCGTCCAGGACATCACGTTCGCACTTTCCGCCGGAAGCGGTCTCGGCATCATCGGGCCGAGCGGATCGGGCAAGTCCTCGCTGGTGCGCGCGCTGGTCGGTGTCTGGCTGCCGGCGCGCGGGAAAGTGCGGCTCGACGGCGCCGCGCTCGATCAGTGGTCGTCGGACGTGCTCGGCCGCCACATCGGCTATCTGCCGCAGGACGTCGAATTGTTCGCCGGCTCTGTTGCGCAGAACATCTGCCGGTTCGATCCCGAAGCCAGTTCCCAGGCCATCATCGCGGCCGCCAAGGAAGCCGGCGTCCATGAAATGATCATCAAGATGCGCGACGGCTACGACACCCAGATCGGCGAGCAGGGTACCGCGCTTTCCGCCGGTCAGGCGCAGCGCGTGGCCCTGGCGAGGGCGCTCTACGGCGCCCCCTTCCTGATCGTTCTCGACGAGCCGAATTCCAACCTCGATACCGAAGGCGATGAGGCATTGACGCGGGCCGTCCGCGCGGCGCGCGAGCGCGGCGCCATCGTGGTGGTGGTCGCGCACCGGCCGATCGGGATCGAGGCGGTCGATCAGCTTCTGGTCCTGAAGGACGGCCGCATGCAGGCCTTCGGGCCGAAGGAAACCGTGCTGGGGCAGGTGTTGCAGCAGCGGGTCGCGCCGCCTTCTCCGATCAAGATCGTCTCGGAAGGCGGAGTTTCCAAATCATGACGGGCAGCGAATTAAAGGGCGCGCGCCGATCGATCCGGCTGCATCTGATCATAGGGCTGACCGTGGT
>JBAVEE010000623.1:0-3211 GCA_049587575.1 Bradyrhizobium sp. | reverse complement strand
GTCTGCCCCATATTGAGTTCGGTGATCGGATCGGTCAGGCCGCGCTCGAGGCCGATGACCGGCTTGAAATACGCCGGACGCGCCCTGGCGATCGCGGCCAGCTTGGCGAGAATGCCCCTGGCGCCGGCGAGCCCTGCGAACCAGCGCACTCCCTGCTGCGGCCACACCAGCGGGGCATAACTCAGGGCTTCCGAGCCGCCCGCCAAAATCAGGTCAGAATTGCCCTCGCGGATATAGCGATACCCGGTGTCGATCGACTGCATGCCGGAGCCGCAATTGATCTGCACCGTGAACGCCACCATCGCTTCGCCCATGCCGAGCCGCAAGGCGGCGACACGGGCCGGATTCATCTCGTCGGCGATCACGTTGACGCAGCCGAGGATGACCTGATCGAAGGCGGTGGGCGCGAAGGGCTGCCGGGCCAGCAGCGGCCGGCCGCACTGCACGGCGAGATCGACCGGCGTGAAAGGCCCCGGCCCGCTGCGCGCTTTCAGGAACGGCGTCCGGCTGCCGTCGATAATGAAGACCGGTCGCGCCATCAGCTTGCCGCCCTCGTTTCGCCGAGCCCCTGTGAGAACTGATGCACGTCGGCCGGCTTCCGGTAGATCGGCGACAGCGCCTCGGGCGCGAAATCATCGACCTCGATCACTTTTGCGACCGCCTCATGCGCCGCCGCGAGCTGGTCGCCCTCAGCCTGCGTGATGACGCCCTTCTTCACCGCCTCTTTCCAGTCGCGAAGATGCGCGGCATGCATTCGTCTCGCGATATCCTCCGCAGCGGTGACGAGGAGAAATGCCTTTTCCAGCCGCGCCACGCCGCGGTCATCGTCGACATGCGACAGGTCCGGCGTCAGGCGATCGCGCGCCGCCGACGGCTCCAGCACCAGCTGCGCGCATCGATGCACCACCAGGTCCGAAGGCCCGAGCACGCCTGCGCCGAACGGCTGGATCAGCAGCTTCAGAACGACGGCGACGACCCTGTTCGGCAAATTCGCCAGGATTTCCGCGAAACGATTCTCGATGGTGCGGAAGCCGCTTGCCATGCACCATTCAAGCGCGGCGAAATCGGCCGCCTGGCGTCCTTCGTCCTGCCAGCGCTTGAGCGCGGCCGAGAGCAGATACAGTTCGGACAGGATGTCGCCGAACCGTGCCGAGAGCATTTCCTTGCGCTTGAGCGCGCCACCCAGCGTCAATAGCGCCATGTCGGCGCACAGTGCGAAGGCCGACGAATAACGCGAGAGCTGGCGATAAAATCCGGTGGCTTCGCCGGCCTCGGGCACGGCGACGAACATCCCGCCGCTCCAGCTGCGGCCCCAGGCCCGAAACAGCGTGACCACGCTGTGACCGACATGCTTCCAGAACGCCTTGTCGAAGGCATCCAACCCCTTGGCGCGGTCCTGCTCGCCAAGCGCGTTCATCTCCTGCAACAGATATGGATGCGCGCGGATCGCGCCCTGCCCGAACACGATCAGGTTGCGGGTCAGGATATTGGCGCCCTCCACCGTGATGCCGACCGGCACCGAGCGATAAAGATTTCCCAGGTAATTCTGCGGACCGTCGATCACGGCCTTGCCGCCGTGGATATCCATCGCATCGTCGATGGCGATCCGCATCCGCTCCGTGGCCTGCAGCTTCATGATCCCGGAAATCACCGCGGGGTGATGGCCCTGATTGAGCGCGGCGCAGGTCAGCCGCCGCGCCGCATCGAGCAGATAGGCGGTACCGGCGATGCGGGCGAGCGGCTCCTCGATACCTTCGAATTTGCCGATCGAAATTCCGAACTGCTCGCGAATCCGCGCATAGGCTCCGGTGGTTCGCGCCGCATAGGCCGCACCCGCCGCCGACAGCGACGGCAGCGAAATGCCGCGTCCGGCGGCGAGCGCCGTCATCAGCATCTTCCAGCCCTGGCCGAGGCGTTCCTGACCGCCGATGATGTAGTCCATCGGGATGAAGACGTCCTTGCCCCAGTTCGGACCGTTCTGGAATACCTGCATCGCCGGCAAGTGACGATGTCCGATCGAGACGCCGGGAAGATGGGCCGGAATCAGCGCCACGGTAATACCGAGTTCGTCTTGCGTCCCGACGAGATGATCCGGGTCATAGGCCTTGAAGGCCAGCCCCAGGAGCGTCGCGACCGGGCCCAGCGTGATGTAGCGCTTGTGCCAGTTGAGGCGGAGCCCGAGTACTTCGCGACCCTCGAAAGTGCCCCTGCAGATGACGCCGGAGTCGATCATCGACGCGGCGTCGGAGCCGGCCTCGGGACTGGTCAGTCCGAAGCAGGGAACGTCGCGGCCATCGGCCAGCCGCGGCAGCCATTGCTGCTGCTGCTCCCTGGTGCCAAAGCGCATCAGGAGTTCGCCCGGCCCCAGCGAGTTCGGCACCATCACGGTGACGGCGGCGGTCAGCGAACGCGACGAAAGCTTGCGCACCACTTCCGAATGCGCGTAGGGCGAGAAGCCGAGCCCGCCATATTCCTTCGGGATAATCATGCCGAAGAATTTCTTGCGCTTGATGAAGTCCCAGACCTCGCCCGGAAGGTCGCGCCATTCCCAATTGATCTTCCAGTCGTCGAGCATGGCGCAGAGCTCGTCGACCGGGCCGTGGAGGAAGGCCTTCTCCTCGGGCGTCAGCGTCGCCGGCGCGGTGGCGAGCAGTTTCGACCAGTCCGGATCGCCGGTGAAGAGGTCGGCATCCCACCAGACATCGCCGGCCTCCAGCGCCTCGCGCTCGGTATCCGACATGACAGGCAATACGCCGCGCGCCCAGGAGAAGATCGGCTTGGTGATGAAATCGCGGCGAAAGGTGCTCATGGCGATGTCCTCATGGTCGACGCAACGGCGCGATGCGCAACCACGCATATGCCGGCAGGCGACTCACTCTAGCGGAATGCGCGATATTGGTTGACACTTCACAGCTAAAATAAAATCAAATTGATACAGGTATCGGTCTGGCGGATAACGGCCGCCGACCGCAACAGTTCCGAAACACGATCAGTAACTTAGCGTCATTACTGCTTTAATCCGGCCGTGGCATCTCGAACATGGCATCCGGCCTGATTTCAAAATAGTCGCCCTTGCGGCCGGCACGCACGATGGGCCGCGCCAGTGCGGTCTGATAGACGCCGTCCTTGATAAGTGCCTTGTCGATGTGGACGGCGACGACCTCGCCGAGGACGAGCCATGCCTGCGCCTTCCTGCCGTCGGCGCCCTGCA
>JBAVEE010000622.1:0-2261 GCA_049587575.1 Bradyrhizobium sp. | reverse complement strand
TGCCGAGCGTCTCCCATTCGAGACTGCGTTCCAGCGTGTAATCGTCTTTGGTAATGGCCAGCAATACCTGATCCGAGCCGGCGGCATCGTTGGCGCGGCGCGCGATGGTGACGATGCCGTCGGCCTGCGCGCCATAGGAAATCACGGTGGCGTTGCGCACCAGCGAGATCTCGGCGCCCGCGTGCTCGACGGCGGCGGTCGAGAAACGGATGTTGCCGCCGTTCTGCCCTTCCGTCGTCGAGGAGGCCAGCAGCAACTGTTCAGAGGCTACCCGGCGCATCAGGCCATCGTGGAAGCCGCTGCCGGCGCCATGCCGGACCAGGCAGGCAATCTTGGTCTGATGCATCGCAAAGATCATCGCCGTGGAGGAACAGGCGCGGCCGAGCGTGTAGCACATGTCGGTGATGTCCGACATCGAGGCGCCGTCGCCGCCATATTGCTGCGGGATCTGGACGCCGAGCAGCCTTTGCTGGCGCGCGGTATCGATGGCTTTTTGCGGAAAGCGGGCTTCGCGATCGACAGCCTCGGCCTCGGCGGCGGCTGCGGCGGCGACGGATGCCGTTCGCTGCACAAAAGAGCTTCGGTCGAGGATGAAACGTTCGTTCGATTTGTCCGCAACGGCATCGCGAACACTGGTTTGCTGCACGTTCATGGTCGATATGCCTCGATGGTTGTCGGTGCGAAACGCCTGCGCGAAGCAACGCGCAATGCCACATCGATCGCTTGAACAGCTTTTCGATCGAGTTCCGAGGCTAAGGATTTAATTCAAATGCGTCGATGAAATTCAGGGTAAACGAATTTCGTTTCCTCGATGAAAGTTAATCCGCGGTTTTTTCGATGCCTCGTTTTTTAGCGATCGCCGTTAGCGTTAAGAACAGAATGACGATTTGGGTCAAACGAGATTAACTGTCTTTCAAAGCATGGCGGAACTATAAATGCGCAGTGTAATGGCCGATTTCGACGTCGCCGGTCGGGCGATGGCGTATCGACGCGACAGGTGGAAGCAGAACGATGCAAGCCTTTGACGCCGATGTTCAGAACCGGGTTCTTGCTCTGGTCAAGTCGATCCTCAAACAGAACGCGATGACCGTTGAAATCGGTCCGGATTCGCGGCTGGTGGATGCCGGACTGACCTCGATGGACATGGTCAACCTGATGCTCGGCGTGGAAGCCGAGTTCGATTTCACGATCCCGCAATCCGAGATCACGCCGGAGAACTTCCAGTCGGTCGAAACCTTGCAGCGGATGATCGTCAGTCAGCTCGAGCCGGCAACGGCGGCCTGATCCGGCGGTTCGGCGCGGTCTGTCGCGCCTGCGTCGGTCTTCCGCCTATCTGGATTCGGAACGGCCGGATGCCTGCAGCGCGAAGGCGCCGCTGCCGGCCAGCACCAGCGAGGCCTGGGCCACCAGCCACAACATCGGATATTCCCAGCCGCCGCCCGGATTGGAGTAGCCCCAGCCGACCGGCCATTTGATCCAGACCACCACCGCCAGGAACACCAGCAGGAACGCCGCCCATTGGCGGGTGTACCAGCCGAGCAGGATGGCGACACCGCCGACCACCTCAAGGCTGAAAGTCGGCCACGCCAGCAAAGGGGTGATGCCGTTTTTCGCCAGCAGCGCCTCGTGCGTGTACATGCCGCGCGAGATCTTGAGGAAGGCGTGGACGATCCAGTCGAACCCGATCGCCACGCGCAAAACAAAAAGCCCGTAGGGCGCGTAGACCGGGTCGACAGTGGCGTTGCTGAAGAGCGCGGCAAAAAGGCTCGGCGCATTGGCGCGGCTATCGCGGGCCTGGTCGACACTCATTTGATCTTCCCTGTCTCTACTTCGCTGTTTCAAACTGGCCTGGCGAAAGCGCCGCTCCAATTGGCAGCATACCACAGATGCGCCGTGCAAGGCGCCCCAGCCCCCGGCATCCCCGGTCTTCCCGACATCTGCCCTCTGCGCTCGCCGCGGCCAACAGCAAAAAGCAAAATCAGCGAAACGGTCATGTCGCGCCTTTCGACGGTGACAAGCATCTCCCCGTGGCCGCCGTATCGCTCGATCGTCAAGGTCGACTGCCGGAACGAACAGGTGCGGGCGCCCGAACGCCTTCGCGGGCGTTCCGCGCAAGGCCGAATTTTCGGAGACGGTTCAAGATGATTCCACCTGTCCAGTCCGGGCGCGAAAAAAATATTCCACTTTTCTCGTCGGGCAAATCATCTTTACAAGCTCGCCCCGTCCCGTCTCTTTCGGAGGGGCGTTTCGCGATCGTCACG
>JBAVEE010000621.1:0-1970 GCA_049587575.1 Bradyrhizobium sp. | reverse complement strand
ACCGTCAACGGGTAACGGTCACCTGGATCGAGACGGATCTCTTCAATTCGAAACGGTGTGTTGAAAGGCAAGGCTCACTCCGGATTATTTCCGGCGAACCTTTCAGACTGTCCTGCAAAAGTTTAGTTGCAAATTCGATCGATAAAATTGGCTCCACAAACGCAGTAAAATAGGGCGTTTCTTGCGTTTTGGGTTACATTTCCAGAAACGGTACTCTTTAGGCAGTTTTGGATTACATTTTGAAAAGAGAAAACCCGCCGAATCCGAAGGAATCAGCGAGTTTTCGTTATTGTGGGTTACGTTTTAGAAAACAGAACCCTAGATAGCTTCCTTGAGCTCCTTGGCGGCGCGGAAGGCGACCTTCTTGCTGGCCTTGATGTGGATCGCTTCACCGGTGGCCGGGTTGCGGCCCATGCGGGCGGCGCGCTTGCGCACCTGCAGGATGCCGAGGCCGACGATGCGGATGCGCTCGCCCTTCTTCAGATGCTTGGTGATCCGGCCGACCAGGTCGTTGAGAATCTCTTCAGCCTTCTTCTTGGACAACTCCTGGTCTTCGGCGATCGCCGCTGCGAGATGCTTGAGCGTGACGGTGGTCGGGGTCGCTGCCTTCTTCGCCATATTTGGCCCTCCTCGTTGTTGATAGGTCAAGAACCTAAGACGTATCAGGCCTTAAACGATTCGGAGGCAACATGCCTACGCTGTTTTGCCCGTAAACAGCCTATTTTTTGCATCGACATCGCAAAAATGCCCGAGTGACGGGGGGATTCGCAACAACCTTGACTTGGTCAGGTCGCCCCTTTAAGTCCTGATTCCTGTGCGGATCGGTTTCTGATTTCGACATCCGCGGGAGTAGCTCAGTTGGTTAGAGCGCCGCCCTGTCACGGCGGAGGCCGCGGGTTCGAGTCCCGTCTCTCGCGCCATCATTTCAATGGCTTAGCGCCGTCCGGAGACCGCGCCCTCCAAAGCGCCGCAAATGACAAAGGCCGCCCCGGGGACGGCCGTGTTTCGCATCGTCAGCAGCTCCGGATCTAGCGAACCATCGAGGTATTCGAACTGGTCACCGTCACCGGCTTGCCTGCCTTGATCACGCGGGCGGTCTGGGAGGAATCCGAGCCGGTTCGGGCGGAGATGGCTAATCCGGCGACGGTGATGCCAGCGACGAGGGCGACAACCACGATCTTCAGGTGGGTCGCGCGGTCCGCCGAGTGAATTGAGTGGTTCATGACAGCCTCCTGGCGTCTTTGCCGCCTCATTGTTGGTGGAAGATCTACCCCCGGTTTGTTTCCGGCCGGTTTCGCGGGTTCCCGAAAATGGTTTCGTCCCCATCCCTTGAGGGATTTATCCCGCGGTTTGCGCGGCATCGACGGCGCCCGCCATGGAATTCAGGCAATGGGGTTGCAAGGCGCGGGCGGCCTGTTTCCGAAGAGAGCCGGCGCCGCTATGCGGTCCGCACCCTTGCGGCGTAAGCGGCTCATATTGCCCGCGTCTCGGCGCTTCGTTGCCCCCTCGGCCGGTTTTCCCCTCACGCCCGGCAGCGGGCCGAACCGTAAAGATAGCTTGTCTTGCGCGCCCTGTTGCGCTGCGCTAAGCCTCGGAACAATTCCAATCGACGAATCTGCCGTCGTCACCGACCGCAGGAAAAGGCCCCGCCGATGACCGGCATCTTGCAAAATTATCTCCCACTCGTGGTGTTTATCGGGGTCGCCAGCCTGATCGGCTTGGCGCTGCTGATTGCCCCCTTCCTCGTGGCCTTCCAGCAGCCCGATCCGGAAAAGCTGTCGGCGTATGAGTGCGGTTTCAACGCATTTGACGACGCCCGGATGAAGTTCGACGTCCGGTTCTATCTGGTGGCGATCCTCTTCATTATCTTCGATCTGGAAGTGGCATTCCTGTTTCCCTGGGCAGTGGCGTTCGGCAAGCTAGGGGCGACGGGCTTCTGGTCCATGCTGGTTTTCCTTGCCGTCCTTACC